>NZ_JBHRSD010000019.1:0-721 GCF_042643375.1 Pseudoalteromonas fenneropenaei | reverse complement strand
CAGATTTATCAGGACTTGTTTAATACGGAAACTATCACCTAACAAATGCTCAGGCACATCCGCTGTGACATCGTATAGCACTTCCAATCCTTTTTGCTCTGCAGTAGATGAAAAAACAAGGCCGATATCCTGCAGCAAATCCGTCAAACTAAATGGATGCGGGTCTAGCTCCAACTTACCGGCTTCAATTTTTGAGAAATCCAGAATATCATTTAACAAGGTAAGCAAAGACTTAGCTGCACTATAGGCTTTTTCTATATAGTCGGCCTGGCGTTGATCCAGCGTGCTGTTGGCTACCAATTGTAATAATCCCAGAACTCCATTCATCGGCGTGCGGATCTCGTGGCTCATATTTGCCAAAAACTCAGATTTTGCTTTATTAGCAGACTCAGCTTGTTCTTTTGCTTGTGCCAGTTCCGCTTCGTATTTAAGTTGTTTAGTTAAATCAAACGCGATACCAAGAAAGCCTGCTAGCTGACCTTGCTCATCTTTTAGTGCACTGACATTTAGTTTTACTTTCACCTGTTCACCGGTTTTTGTCAGGTAGGTCCAGCGCGCACTATCCGTTTGCCCCAGACGCGCTTTCGCTACAAGGGTTTCAAAACCGACCGCGATGTTGCTACCGAGCTCAGTGGTCAGCTTAGCGGCATGGTGCTCCACTTCTGCGGGCAGATGAAAAATAGACGGGGTTTGTTGGAAAAGGACCTCCTCTGCGCGATAG
>NZ_JBHRSD010000018.1:0-143834 GCF_042643375.1 Pseudoalteromonas fenneropenaei | reverse complement strand
TAGAAAAAACGACCTAACTATCGAAAAAATAAACCCCGCTTAAAAAAGCAGGGTTTATCATCAATCTGAAGCCCTTGCTAATTGCAAGGGCTTGATTCTAAGTTCATCTGATAAGATCAGGGAGATTCTTTATCAGTGTTGATTAGAACTTATGCGTTACGCTTAGGTAGTAGTAACGACCTGGCGTACGGTACATTGGGTCGTACGTGTTAGCAAACGCAGAGTAAGCTTTTGGTGGCTCTTTATCGAACAGGTTACGGATACCTACAGAAACTGTACTATTCCAAGGCGTGTACCAGCTACCTTGAGCATCAAAGTATACCGTTGGGCTTAGTTTGTTCTCAGGTAATTCTTGATCTGGTGTAGCAATAATTTCTGTTGTACCTGGTTTAAACGCGTAGGTATTACCTTTATGGTCTTTGTCAGAACATAGGTCCGCCAACTCTGGTTGGCCTAATGCTTTAGACGCGCTCACAATATTCGCACAGTTCTCAACTTGCTTAGAGAAGTACTGTGCCGTAATCGACGCACCAAAATCATCATTACGCCAAGACAAAGTCATATTTGACTTCAATCTAAAGTTAGTACCACCAGCAGATGCGCCTGACACATAACGGCCAGCATCGTTACCATCAGAAATACTACCATCACGGGTCAACTCGCCTTCGTTTAATTTACCTAAGTCACCAGCATAAATCACATAGGCATTATCCCAGTTAATACGCCAGTCACCTAAATCAGTAGAGAAGCGGTAGTCTACGTTAAGATCTACACCCTCATAGTGTTGACCACCTTTGAAGTTACGGGTGGTAGAAATTAAGCGACTGATTTCACCTGGGTTACCGTTAAGGCTACCAGTAAAGTCACGGGTAATCTGGCTACAATCATCCGCAATACCTTGCTCATAACAACGCGCCATCACCGATGCAGCGGAGCGAGAGCTGATATAGTTTTCGATTTCAATACGATACCAGTCAAGGCTGATACCTAAGCCATCAATAAACTCTGGGCTATAAACTACACCCATAGACAAAGACTCGGAAGTTTCCGGTTGAACATTCTCGTCACCACCAATCACAGCACGGATTTGTGGATCTTGTTGCTTCCAGCCCGCTGGTACACCTTCAGCAGCACAACGTACCGCTACTTCAGGGATATTTTTATAGGCATTAGAATCAACGCTACAAGGGTCTTTTGCTGAAGGGCGGCTATCAGATTGGCCCTGGTACAAATCAGATAGTGATGGTGCGCGGAAACCTTCGTTATAGCTTGCACGTACCAATACTTCTGAGTTTGGACGATAGCTTAATTTAGCGCTTGAGTTAGTAGTTGAACCAAAGCTTGAATAATCTGAGTAACGAATTGCGAAGTTTAAGTCTAGCGACTCCACAAACGGCTGATCTGCCAAAATAGGCACGTTTACTTCGGTGTAGTATTCTTTCACACTAAAGCCACCTTGAGTCGGTGTAGAAGCGTTATCGCCTAATACTTGACCCAATACAGTCAATGGCTCTGGGCTATCAAAACCTTTTTCACGGCGAGATTCCGCACCAATTACCATAGCAACTGAACCTGCTGGTAATTCAAACAATTCAGTGCCGATGTTGGCGTTGTACGCCCACATTTCGCTTTCTTCAAGGTTACGCGGCTCAACCGTGATGTAATCCAACATCTCTTGCGTGACACCGTTTGCACCACCGAAAATATTAAATGGCACACACCCTGCGATTGACTTTTCTTTGGTACCGCAACGCGCAACACCATTACCATCAATGAAAGATGCGCCTAACGCTTGCGCAACACGGTCCTTATGGAAGAAGCCATTCTTTAACTGCACACTTGAGTTTTTCGCATAGGTTGCACCCACATCCCAACTGAATGTTCTATCTAGCGCATCAAAGTCACCCGCTAACGCTGAAGTATAACGCCAAGTTGTCGCTTCCGCTGCATAACCACGCGGCGAGTTAATTGGGCGGAAAGCTGCACCACTAATGTCTACGCCAAATGGGTTGTAAACGCTATCTTTAGACACGGCCATACCAGATAAAGGTTGAGCCGCAAGCTGCGCTTCAGAAGTACGTTTGTTGTACATAGCTTCGTTGGTCCACAGGATTTCATCTGTGATCTCATGTGAAGACTGCGCGTAAAGAGATAGTGTTTCTTGTGGCTGTTGGATATAGTTTACTGGAGCAAAGTTATAACCGTCAGTGTTTGCGTCATACACTTTAAAGTCGCCTGTTTTACCAGCACAAGACTTATTCACTTCGCAACCTACTGCACCTTCTGTCAGTGTATAACGAGTTGTCTTGCCATCTTCACCTTTAACAGGAAAACCGCCATTTGGTGTGGTTGGGCTAGCACGACCACCTGAAGCCGAAACGTTCGCTGGTAGGCCATAAATAGGTACTGAGGAAATTTCGCGGTCACCACCAAGAATTGATTCTTGCTTAGAGTAGCTGACGTTAAAAAGTGTTGAGGTTTTGTCTGATTTAGAGCCGAAAGTTGCTGAGTATTGCTCTTTACGGCCATCACTATCTGATGTTTCGCCGATATAGGCACGCATTTCTGCACCGTCAAAATCGTTTTTAGTAATAACGTTGACCACACCACAGATTGCATCAGTACCGTAAACAGAAGAAGCACCATCTTTAAGAACGTCAATGGTCTTAACTGCCGCAAGTGGAATCGTTGATACGTCAACGCTACCACCTAAACCAGCCACCCAACGACGACCATTTACTAACACTAGTGTACGTGCTGAGCCACAGTCTCTTAAGTTAACGCGCGACACACCACTTGTGTTGCCGTTGTTGGTCTGAAGACCAAGCGCGGTACCGTTGGTCGCGACTTCTTTCAGTACGTCAGCAAGTGAACTTAAACCTGAGCGGTCGATATCCGCTGCAGAAATCGTCAATACTGGCTGAGCAGATTCGAGATCGGTACGTTTAATACGAGAACCCGTTACCGCAATTCTTTCAACTTTGTTTTCTTGAGCAGCTTCTTCCGCCGCTGAAGCTTGAGTTGCAATGAACGATGATGACGCAGTACCTAGTACTAACGCCATGCGCACTGCATTGGTAAGTTTGATGTTATTCATTGATTTCCCTGATTTAATTATTTGTTTTAATTTTTGCTATTTGACGCCAATTGTTACAAATATGGCACACTGCATTGTTAATATAGTATTTTAAATATTATGCAGTCAATACAGGTACTATAAAAAAAAACGCAATTTTCTAGTTAAAAATTCACAATGGATATATTACCAACCAAAAGTTAACAAAACTCCCGAACATAAAGACAAGCAAGTTGCTAAAAGGCATCCTCAAGTAAGTAAAAAGAAATATGAAATAAAAGGTTAAAATAAAACTTAGTAAATTAAATAAAATTAAACAATAGAAAGCAACAAATAAGCCCAAAATGAAACCAGGTTTACATTTAAACAACGAACCTATCCCAAGGTACACAAAATCACCTTCAATTCATGTACTTACTGGAACTACAACCAACTGATTGACAATCAGCCTGAACTAGCAACATAGAGTTTTAGATAAACTTTATCTTACTTAACCTGATGTGATAGCAGTCAAAACGAGATAGGGATGACCTATGTTAAGTTTATTTCTCAGTATCAAAATTGATGCTTAATTCAGTTACACATTCAGACATAACGACTTCATGGACTAAGTTGGGAAAGTAGTAGCACAGCTCCTACAGTGTTAATGCTTAAGAGAGCTTTAGATTATTTACACTTATTGCACGCCCATCGCTATCACACGTATCTGAGACTATGTGGACTAGTCTCCTTTTGGCTTTCTGACTTATATGTAGAAGCAGTTTCGACTTAAGATCCAAGGGGTTAGTTGCATTTTATGTAGCTTTTCATTTTAATTGCAGCAAAGTGCTATTTGCTCAATGCTTTTCTTACCGCAGTAAATATGGCTATTATTGAACTAAAAATAACCGTGAGTTATGCGTTAAAATATTTATTCCAAACAAACCAAAATTTACTAATAAACAATATTAAACCTAAATCCCATGACTTTGTTTATTGTAAAAAAGAAACCCCTCTTAGATTGAGGGGCTTCCTGTAAAGTACTAGTTTTTAAAACCCGCTTAACTTTACTTTTAATGCTTAGTTACCAGAGCGTGCTGGCTTACTGTTTACACTTGCCGATACTGGCCTAGCACGAAAATGAGCATTAGCCTGTAGCTGAGAAAAACGCTGGCCTGTTTTCATATTATTTTGCCGCGTGTTAAAACTTAGCAAACCAGCTTCATAGCCTTTCGCAAACTCGGCACGCATAGCATGTGGACAGACATTTGGGTCTCGCACATTCTTTGCACCTAACGCCTCGCCGTTGTCATAACTACAGAACTCAACCAAACCCGCTAAATAACCACTGACAAACTGGCTTTCTGCGGTTTCGTCAAAGCTGAAACCACATTGTTCAACTAGTTGTTGATAGCCAGTAATAGATCGCCCTTCACTTGCCATTTGAAATCCAGCATCTTGCCAGTTTTCACTATTTTGGCAGGCAACCTGGGGGGTTTTCGTTGTCAATTCGTCCGTAACATTACACCCGCTAAGTAGCGCTGATGTCGCCAGCGCTAACGTTAATATGGCGAATTTTTTCATTTTCCTTCTCCCTCTTGATTTATTTGCGTCGACTTTCTGAGCCGAACCCTGTGATTTACTGCTCATAAATTCGACACAAATAAATATACCATAGCTTCCAAAATGCGCAATATTTACTCACAGTCAACAATCTAACGAGAAATACCTAGAGCGAATGAAGATGTTTCGGCCTATTTTTACCTTGGCTCAGTTATAATGCCGCTCTTTGCGAAGAGATAAACTACCAATGGCCCTCAAATCCACAATTATTAAAGTAGCACTCAGCATTAGTGACATGGACCGCCATGTTTATCAGGATTGCACTGCTACTATCGCCCAACACCCGTCTGAAACGGAACAACGAATGATGATCCGAGTCCTCGCCTATGCCTTAAATTATCAACCTGAGCTGGTATTTACCAAGGGGCTATGTGCCGACGATGAGCCTGAACTTTGGGTGAAAAACTACAGCGATGAAATAGAAGTGTGGATTGAGCTGGGCTTGCCAGATGATAAACGCGTTAAAAAAGCCTGTAATCGCGCGAAACAAGTTATTCTCTACAGCTACGGCGAAAATAATCAGACCATTTGGTGGCAAAAAAATCAGTCAAAACTGGCACAATTTGATAACCTGACGGTTGTTAGCTTACCTTATCAAGCCACCGAGCAATTAGCACGTCTGGCCAAAAGAGCCTTAGACTTGACCATTACCGTGCAAGATGGCGAAATATGGCTCAGCGACAGTGAACATAGCGTACACTTAGTGCCAACGCGTCTACAGTAAGGAGCAATATGACCATACAGCGAGTGGTGGTATTACACGGATTGTATATGTCTGGCTTTGTTATGCGGCCGCTATGCCAACGTTTGCAAAAGGCCGACTTGGAGATCCTTAACCTCAGCTACAATACGCTACACCCCAATCGTGAGCGGATCTTCGCCCAAATTGATGCATTTATCGCAGATAAGCCGGCGGCACTAGTATGTCATTCGATGGGAGGTTTAGTTGCGCGGGCATATCTGCAACACAACTCTAACGCCGCCAAACAAGTGAGCAAAGTCATAACTTTGGGTACTCCCCACAAAGGTAGCGCCATCGCCAAGCATATGCACGACAAGGGATTTGATCTGCTGCTGAAAAACAGCATTGAATTTCTGCTCAGCGAGAACCACGATTGGCCGTTTTCCGCCAAACTCTACAGTATTGCAGGTGACTTGCCTTTAGGTCTGATGCCCTTATTAAAAAGAGGCAGCCAGTCTGATGGCACAGTATTGCTTGAGGAAACTCAGCTGGCTGGCATGGCGGAACATAAAGTCTTTCACCTGAGCCACACCAGCATGATCTACTCAAAACAAGTCATGGACTATATTCTGCAAGTGCTCTTGAGCGACTAGCTCTTGAGCGACTAGCTCTTGAGCGACTAGCTCTTGAGCGACTAGCTCTTGAGCGACTAATGGTCGCCATGCTGCGCCACTTTGTAGGCGATAAAGGCGAGCAAACCAGTAATAAGTGGGATAGGAGCTGCAATATAGCCAAACATATCTGAGTTAGCGTAACTAGCACCAGCTAGGTGGCCGACCAATCCTACCACAAACGTCACTAGCGCAATAATAACCACGGTTATTTCTGCTTTATGTTGGCTCTTAGTTTTTGCAAGCATAATGTATCTCCTTGGATTTCAACTGCATCTTTCGCAATCGCAGCAGTGTTGTTAGGGTCATTATGCGCTCTACTGACGAACAATATTTGACCTAAATCAAGATCCTAAAACCGTTTAATGGCTCTTGAGAAAAGGCTTGTGATAGATCAAGTTTGCCGCGTGTTTTCACACTTAAGTATCAAAATTGGCAAGTTATATGCGTCCCAAAAACTCAAAAGGTAGGAGTCAACTTTCCCCTGTATTGGTCGTTTTATACTTGAATTCAGCGCCACATTAGCGAATGCTAGAGATGTGGTTCATCAATTTAATCTTAAGTTCATTTTATTTTGATAGATTTTACAGATTAATCTCATAGATTATTTCTGTTGGGCAGCACGCCCGATTTTGACCATACTGTAAGCAGATTCAATTTAAGGAGTTACTTATGACAAACATCAATTCAATCGGCCTGGACGCAACTAAGAGTGCACAGTTGGTAACTTCACTCAACACTTTACTTAGCAGTTATCAGATCCAATATATGAATGCGCGTGGCTTTCACTGGAATATTAAAGGCCGCGACTTCTTCGAGTTACACCTCAAGTTTGAGGAAATTTACACTCAGCTATTATTGAAAGTCGATGAAATAGCCGAGCGTATTTTGACCATCGAAGGACAACCGCTGCATGCCTTTTCCGATTATCTGGCAAACAGCAAAATCACTGAAGCGAAAAACATTAGTGATGGCCGTGCAGCACTGGAAAATGTCTTAACTGGTTATTCAACTCTGATAAGCATGCAACGTGAGATTTTAGCTACCGCCGCGGAAGCTGACGACGAAGGTACCGCTTCTTTAATGAGTGATTACATTAAAGAGCAGGAAAAATTGGTATGGATGCTACGCGCCTATCTCGACTAATCCTACTTGCTATTACTGGCTGCTTTGCAGCCAGTTTTTTGCCGGTTGGTGCGCGGGACATAGTGCTAAAAACGCATCCAAATCGCGATGAAAGTGCACTTCCATATTCGTCCCCTGCCACAGGATTTCTAGCACTTGCTGCGCCAGTACATTGGCACCGATGTAATCAATTCGTTGATAACCTCGCTGTTTTATCCCCGCAAAATACTCTTGCACCACAGCATTACTGTCTGCGGTATTGAGCTCAAAACGACGTAAGTCAATCACCGCCGAAACCAACGAACCGGCTGGATAGCCTGCCACTTGCTGCATGGCGTCACGCTGAAACGCCAGTACACCTTCTTTATTGAATGCACCAATCGGCTGAATGTAGACACAAGGTGTCACTATCAAGATCCGCCAATCGCCATGTGCTGCAAACATCATGCTCCTCGCTATACGTTGTTGGAGTTAGCCAGTTGGATGAAAAAAGCAAACTCCAAGGCCTTTTCTTCTAGGCTTTTAAAGCGCCCTGAAGCCCCTCCATGACCCGCATCCATATCGGTTTTAAACAATAACAGATTATCATCGGTTTTATGGGCGCGTAGTTTAGCAACCCATTTCATCGGCTCCCAATATTGCACCTGCGAGTCGTGCAAGCCAGTGGTGACCAAAATATTTGGATAAGCCTGAACCTTGATATTATCATACGGCGAGTAAGCCAAAATGGTTTTATAATCCTCGGGATAGTTTGGATTACCCCATTCATCATACTCATTGGTTGTCAATGGAATGCTCTCGTCCAGCATAGTCGTCAGAACATCTAAAAAGGGCACATGTACACCGACACCACAATATAGCTCTGGCGCTTGATTCACTATGGCCCCCATTAACAAACCACCCGCGCTACCACCCGATGCAAAAATTTTGTCTTTGGCACCATAACCTTTGGCAACCAAAGCCCGTGTTACTGTAATAAAATCGCTGAAGGTATTTTGTTTATGCGCTTTTTTACCTTGCTCATACCATTGACGGCCAAGCATTTCTGAACCGCGCACGTGGGCAATGGCGTAGACAAATCCCCGGTCAAGTAAACTCAATACTGAACTTGAAAAACTCGGATCTAGGGTAATTCCATAAGCACCGTAGCCGTATTGCAGTAAAGGGTTAGTACCATCTTGTTGAAAGAGCGACTTTTTGTACACTAGCGAGACCGGAATTTCGGCACCGTCCAGAGCACTAACATAAATACGTTCTGAGCCATAGTCCTTACTATTGAATTCACCCAGTACTTGCTGCTGCTTACGTAAGGTTTTTTGCCCAGTCACCAAATCAACATCAAAAATACTAAATGGGGTGGTTAAGCTTGAGTAGCTGATCCGCACCACCGCAGATGCGGCTTCTGGGTTTAGACCAATGCCAGCATAGTAACAGTCATCGTTAAAGTTTAGCTGAAAGCTGTCACCTTGATAGCTATGCACAACAAACCGCGTTTGCCCTTTTTCACGCTCAGTCATTACAAACTGGTCATTGAACAGCTCAATCCCTTCTAACAACACCGCATCACGGTGTGCAATACGCTCTTGCCATAGGTGTGGCGTAGCAATGGTATTGTCGTCAGCGGTCATTAAGCGGAAGTTTTTCGCCTCAAGGTTCGTCAGGATAAAATACTGCCCGTGTATACGCTCAAGGCCGAATTCATGTCCTGTTTGACGCGCAAATAAGCGCTTTACCTCAGCTTTGCTGTCATCCGCGGCTAATACCAATACATCTGTCGTTTCAGTGGCGCTTAAATAAATAAAGATCTGCGTTTCGTCGCGGCTTTTGCCAAGCCCCAAGAAAAACTGCTTGTCCTCTTCTTCGTAAACAAGCTCGTCATCGCTTTGTGGGGAGCCAAGAGTATGTCGATACACTTGCGAACCCAATAAGGTTTGCAGGTCTTTTTTCACATAGTAGACCGTTTGGTTGTCGTTGGCCCACACCACTTGCCCTTCAGTATTGTGCAGTTCATCCGCCAACAACGCTCCAGTATTTAAATCTTTAAACTTGACGGTGTAAATTCGTCGGCTGTCGGTGTCTTCACTGTAGGCTAAAATCTCTTCATTCGGGCTTACTAACAACTCGCCCAAATCGTAGAAATCATGGCCTGCGGCGAGTTGGTTTACATCCAGCAATAACACCTTGTTTACCATCTCTGCGTTGTCAGCACGGCAAAAGCTAGGATATTCGTTGTCCCCAGCGACTTCACTGACATACCAATATTGGCCATCTTTTACTGGCACTGAACTGTCGTCTTTGACAATCCGCGCCTTAAGCTCTGCAAAAACTTGCTGTTGCAAGGCTTTAGATGGTTCAAGCATAGCTTCACAATAGCGATTTTCCGCTTCAAGGTGCGCTATCACCTCAGGCGCTTGACGCTCATCGTCACGCATCCAGTAGTAATTATCGATACGGTCATGGCCGTGATGGCTCAAAGTATGGGCTTTTTGGTTGGCAATGGGGGCTGTTATTATTGATTGTGACACGCCGGGATCTCAAGGTAGTACTCATTTTCGCCAATTCTATCACAGTAAAAAACAAAGGCCGACTGATTCGGCCTTTGTATTGTGACGCTAATTAGGCGTTATGGTTATCTACCGTAGTGCTGCGCTTAATGCGGCTCATGACAAGACGTTTTAAACTGCCAACATTATTGCTCCGATTACGGAAGAAAGTCCGTACATCGGTCAGAATAATGTAGAGACAAGGCACCAGTAACAAAGTGATCACGGTTGCAAATAGCACCGCAAAACCTAATGACACTGCCATCGGAATCACAAAGCGCGCTTGTAAACTGGTTTCGAAAATAATCGGAATAACCCCAGCAAAGGTGGTGATAGAGGTCAAGGTAATCGCACGAAAACGCGCACACCCAGCATCCACCACCGCCTCTTTTAGCGACATCCCTTCTTTACGCACCTGATTGACGTAATCTGTCATCACCAGTGAGTCGTTAATCACCACCCCCGCTGCGGCTATCAAGCCGAATGTTGACATCATGCTTAAATCAAGCCCAAAGAAGAAATGCCCCCAAATAGCGCCTACTAAGCTAAACGGGATCACCGACATCACAATCAGCGGCTGTGAATAGCTCTTCAGCGGCACCGCCAACAAGATGTAAACAATCAGCATCCCCGCAATAAAGAACATGATCTGTTCATTGGTCTGCGCTTGTTGCTCTTCAATAGAACCACCGAGTTCGCTTTTCACCCCAGGGAACTGCGCTAAGAGCTTAGGTAATAGCTCTTTTTTCACCCGCTCAACGACTGCGTTAGGTTCAACCAATTCTTCGTCGATATTGCCATACACGTACACAGTGCGGAATCCACCCTCACGACGGATATAGCTGATCCCTGGCTTTTCAATGAGCTCGACTACATCACCTAGCATCACTTCTTTGCCTTGCGGCGTTGTGATCACTGTGTGTTTGAGCGACGCAATGGCTTCCCGTTGTAGCTCTGGATAACGCACCATCACTTTGACTTCTTCACCGTCACGAATGACGCGCTGCGCTTCACCACCGTAGAAACTCATCCCTACTTGGTTAGCTACACTTGATAAGTCAAGACCAAGATCATAAGCCACTGGCTTCAACTGAAGTTGCAACTCTTTACTTTCAGGGTCAATTGACGAGCTAATATCAAATAGGCCTTTTTCCTGTTGTAGCATAGCTATCAGTTGTCGACCCGCCGCATTTAACACATCAATATCAGGGCCATAGAGACGATAACCAAACTCACCATTGCCACCCATACCTTGACCGTTCACATCGTCAAACACTTGAATCGACTTAGCACCCGCAATCACAGGCATCACTTCACGCCAACGCCGTGACAATTCAAAGGCATTGAATGGTCTTAGTTCTTCATCCACTAACGCCACTAATACTTGGCCTTCAGTGCGCTTTTCGTTGAACACAAAGAAGTTTTTCACCATTTTTTGGCCGAACTCTTGTTCAATTTCGGCATCAACTTTTTTCACCATGTTTTCAATGGCAAGTAATGCGTCGATGGTTTGCTGATCTGACACATTGTCGTTCATAGTCACTTGAATGGTCGGAAAATCATGCGGCACTTTTGGCATTGGCACAGTACGTACTAAATTGGCGCTGATCAAACCAAAACTCAGCACTAACATGCCGATAAAGCTGAACAATACTGTCCAGCGCCATTCCACACAGCGCTCCACAAAACGACGGTAAGGACCATTTACAAAGGCAAAGAACCGCTTGTTAAATTTGGCACGCCAGCTACCTTCACGCATTGGCTTAAAGTGAGTGTGGGCGATATGCGCAGGTAAAATCCACTTAGACTCAATCAAACTAAATACTAAGCAAAGAATCACCACGATTGAAATTGACTTAAATATCGCGCTTTCCGGACCGCTCGACATCACCATAGGCGCAAATACCGCGATGGTCGTTAACACCCCAAAGGTTGCTGGTGTTGCGACACGTTTCGCGCCGATGATCACGTTGCGTGCGCTGGCGCCTTTACGTTCAATTTCGGTATAGGCACTTTCGCCTATCACTATGGCGTCATCGACCACTATCCCGAGCACCATAATAAAACCGAACAATGAGGTGATATTAATAGTCACACCAAAAATCGGCATCATCATAATCGCACCAAGAAAACACACAGGTAAACCTATCATTACCCAAAATGCCAACTTAAAGCGCAGGAATACCGTCAGCATAATCGCCACCAGAATCGCACCTTGCAGCATGTTGCTTTTCATCATTTCAAGGCGCGCATCGAGGTAGTAAGTCATGTCCACGATAGGCTCAAGATGGATACCCGGTGGCAACAAGGCATTTTTATGCTCGATGTAATCAAGTACAGATTTCGCCACTGGCATCATATTTTGATCTTTGGTGGCTTTAACCGATAAAAACACCGCGTTTTTACCGTTCAATTTGAAGTAGTACTCACCTTCCACAAAATCGTCTTTGATCGTTGCAACGTCTTGCAGCAATACTTTGGCGCCATTTTGCCCAACTTTCACCGGAATTTGTCGGAACTCATCCCCACGGTAATATTGGTTTTCCACCCGAACTGCAATCGTGCCCGCATTGCTGCGAATTTGACCGGCAGAAATATTCGCCGAGTAACGACGGATCGCAGCAGTTACATCCGCTATGGTCAAGTTGTAACGGCGCAGCATATCTGGGTCTATCTCAACCCCGATTTCATAATTTGGCGTAGAACGTTCAACTAACGCGACGTTATCAAGCTGCAATAGCTCATCTTCAACTTGCTTGGCTATCGGTTTAAGTTCTATCAGCGGTAAGTCCGCGGTGAGCGCAAATTGAATCACATCCTGACGAAATTCAATTTGTTGCACGCGGAGCGGTTCCATTGCCGCGGGGAAAGTAGCAATGCTGTTGACGCGCGCACGAATTTTATCCGTGACTTCAACCAAATCTACATCTTTATGGATCTCAAGCTGTGCAGAGCCACCACCACGGAACGCTCGATAAACGCCTTTTTTGATCTCGGTAATGTCTTTGAGGTTTTCCTCAATTTTGATCAGGATACTTTCTTCTATTTCCTGCGGTGAGGCCCCAGGATAGTTAGCATTGACCGTTACATAATTGATTTCAAAGTTCGGGAACATCTGCCGCTGAATGGTAAAATAGCTGATAATGCCCATCACAATGATGAAGCCCATCAACAAGTTCGCGGCAACAGAGTTGTAGGTAAAATAGGCAATAATGCCCTTTTCCTGCGGTTGCTGATTATCCGTCATGTCCACTCCTTGCTGTTACAGCTGTTCCGATTTAGCTTCAACGCTTGAGCTGTCGGCACCTGCCACTTTCACCGCCATACCTTTGGTTGGGTATTCAGGTAAGGTCACCACAACTTTATCGTTATACTGCAACCCATCACCAACCAAGAAGTATTCGCCTTCTTCGCGGATCACTTGAACTTTACGCGCTTCAAGCACACCTTCGTCGTTCAATAGCCATACTACTTGGTTATTGACTAAATCCTGTGGCAACTTAAAGATTTGGCGTAGCGTTGCACCAGCAAAGCTAACATTAACAAAACTACCGAACTTCACAGCTGGTTGACCATTTTTAAAGCCGTACGGATCTTCAATACGTACCACCAAATAACTCATCCGCGTGCTGGTATCCACCACACCTAAATCACGCGCTACTAGAGCTTCACGGCTAAAGCCATTAAAGCCAGCTTGTGACACTTCGGCGACAGAGCCTGCTACTTGCTTAGGTAAAAATACGCTATCAAACCCAGCGATTGGAATTTGCACTTCTGCCGCTTCCACATTATTTAACACCGCCAGCGCAGAACCCGCACTCACAAACTGACCTAAACCGACATCACGAGACACCACCAAGGCGTCATACGGGGCAATAATGTCGCAGTTGGCTAAGTCACGACGAGCACGCTGCAAACTCGCTTGCGCAGACTTAACGGCGGCTTCGGCGCTCATTACTTGCGGCTTTCGCAGGAACAAGTCTGTGTGTTTTTTATCTGGGAAACGCCGCGCTTCATCTTTGGCTACTTCCGCTTTGGCTTGCTCTTCAATCAGTGCCGCTTCTGCACGCGCTAGCTCAGCTTCAGCTTGTAATACTGCCGCCTGATAGTTATCTTTTTCGATTTCCATCAAAGTATCGCCTTTGGCGACGATGCCACCGGCGATAAAGTTAGGATTCCAATAGGTCACTTTGCCCGACACTTGCGCCGCAAGGCGGGTAGTTTCAAAGGCTTTCACTTCGCCGTAGCTGCGGATCATCACCTGATAATCTTCTGGCTGAATACGGGTCACCTCAACCACAGGCCTAGTATCAACCTGTTGTTTTTCTTCATCCTTTTTCGCCAGTGCAGTGATCCCCATCGAGCCTGCAACCCCCAGCGTTAATGCGACAAATGGGAATACCCATTTCATTACTTTGCTGTTCATGACTTGTCCTTCTTCAAATTCACTGCTCACATTGTAACAACTTCGCTGGCAACGGGAACGTGACATTTGTAAGTTTGTGTAAAATAAATATATTGATATTGTAGCGTTTTACACAAAAGTGGCCTTGAACCCAAAATAAACATAAAGCATGACCAGTCTGCACGCAAATAGGCTGACTGGCATTTTGGGACGTCGCGCTTATTCAGCACCATGCAATGCGTTAAACAGCGGCTGACGCAGTCTTTTATAAAGAGGCAACACCATGCACACTAATGCCAACAAACTCATCACTAGGATAGTACACAGTAGCTTGGCCCACATACTTGACCAAGACCAAGTAAGATAGTCTATCGCGACTGCGCAGATAAGCGCAGCACTACCACCAGCCACCGCAAGCAAGATTAAAAACTGCCCGCCATACTCCTGCCAAATAGTGCCGCGAGTAGCACCCAACGCTACTTTAAGTGCAATACTGGGGAGTTGCAGTACCTGACTGTAACTGACTACGCCAACAATACCTATGATGGCTATCAGCACCACAAAAGCCGCTAATCCCATCGCCATCACTGTGGTGAGTAGCGTGGCAAATAGTGCCTGCCAACGCTGCTCATTGAGCGTGTCGAAAGTATGAACTTTCACGCCATAAGGCAAATCAGCCAAGGCTTGATTCAGCAAGCTGCGCGACAAAGAGTGCGTTTCATCGACAGCAATCAATAAACGCTTTGCGCTTTTGCGGCCGTTATAAAGCTTTGGCCACGTTTGGGTTTCATGCGGTAATGGAATATCAGCTACCACCCCAACGATTTGCCCCGCAGCTTCTGCGCCTGCGCTGAGGTTAAAGCTCAGCTGGGTGCCTAGCGCCTGCTCAGCTCCACCAAGAGACTTAGCAAAGGTTTCGTTCACTATCATCACATTACTTTTAGCCAACAACTCTTCGGTGGTGAAGTTGCGTCCTGCCACTAGTTGGCTTGCCATTAGCGCAAAGTAATGCTCATCGACAGTTTTACCATAAGGATTGACCCGCTCTAGCGTCACAACATTTTGCAGATCCCAAGTGATTAGATTTTCATCAAAAGGTGAGCGCGCTTGGGATATCTGAGTCACGCCTGGTAAGGCCTGCAACTGGGTTATCACCTCACTCATAGCGGCAGAATTATCTGCAACAGGCGCACTAAAATAGAGCTCCAACGCATATTTGTTAGCAAGCGGTAGGCTCAGGTTATGGCGCAGATGCTGGGCATGCTGGATTGCCACGTCACTCATAAAAAACACTAAACAGCTGGATAAGGTCAGTTGACTGACAATCATGGTGTGTCTTAGCCAAACCGGCACGACAAAGACTGCACCTTTGCCACTTTGCTGCAAATATTGGTTTAAATCGCTGCTCCGCAACGTGCGTAGACTGACATAGGCCAAGAGCAAACTCAGCACTAGGCTGCTCCCCATCACCACCACTATGCCACTCGAATTGAGTGACACGGCGTCTAGCGCTGGGTGCAAATTAGTAAGCCAGGGCTTAGTCACTTTAAGTAACAAGAGCGTGAACAGCACCGCCATAGCCGCTGCCAACAAAAAGAGTTGCAGCAGAGGTTGCCATTGTTGCCACAATAAATGTTTGCGAGTTGCCCCCAGTACGCTGTGAATTGCCATCGCCCGCTGAGCAGAGGCTATCCAAGCCAATTGCAAATTAGCAATATTAATTACCACCATCAGCAACAGCGCACAGGCAGCCAACAGCACGCCACTAAGCAAGGTACCAAGTCCATTGCCAGTGGCCAATTCGCGTAGTGGTTGCAGTGCAATTTTAATCTGCCAACCTTTAAAGTAACCTTGAGTATCAATATTTTGCTGCCACAGCGCATTCATGCTCTGGCTTAAGTCACGCTCCACTTGCGCACGGTTTTGTGCCGGCTTTAATTTGGCCAGCATTAAGTCACGAGGGTAACGGCTCCACCACGACTCGCGTGCTTCCGGTATATTGAGGTTAAAGTCCCACGCAAGCCATACATCTGTTTGTTGTAAAGTGTGGGTAAGCACAGGATTCTGAAAGCCAGCTTGCGCCACACCTATCACAGTAAAGGACTGTTTGCCCAGCTGTAGCACTTGCGATAGCACATTTGGGTCACTATTAAAGTAACGTTGCCAAGCCTGATGACTCAGCACCGCCACGGGCCGATCGAGATCTGCAGGCGCATTAAAGGTTGTGCCTAACTCCGCCCGTAAATTCAGCATGCTAAACCACTCAGGTGTGACATATCCGGTTTCCAGCAACGGCGCTTCGGCGTGTGACAGTAACAACTCCTGAGCGTAATGCACTAGGGCTATCTCTTCAAAGTCATGGGGTTGCTGATAAAGGTGCATCAAGCTTTGGTAGTTGAATGCGGCCGCATTCATGCGCCCTTGCTCATCATGCATCTGGTATTCAACCTTCACTAAACGCTCTGCATCGGGATAAGGCAAAGGTTTTAGCAGCACTGTGTGATACAAGCTCACCGCCAAGCAAAATAAGGTCAGCGCAATGGTGGTAGAAAGTAACACACTGATACTGGATTTAGGCAGTTGCAAGCCAATCTGCCAACGCATTAGTGCGCTCATGCTTATTTCACTCCCTGCAGATGTGTACGACCAAGCGAGTGCGACATCCCCAGTAACTCGCCATCAAATAAATGCACTTGCCGCGAAGCTAAGTCCGCATAACGGGTGTCGTGGGTCACCATGCAAATCGTACTACCTTCTGCATGCAGATTGGCAATGAGCTGCATCACCGCATCGCCACTTTTGGAGTCTAAATTACCCGTGGCTTCGTCAACCAACAAAATGCTCGGCTTGGTTACCAATGCCCGCGCAATGGCAACACGCTGCTGCTGTCCGCCAGACAATTGTTTGGGAAAATGCGCAGCACGATGTACCATGCCAACTTGTTGCAAACACGCCTGAACACGACTTTGTATCGCTTGCTGACTGAGTTTGGGTTGTTGGTATTTGAGCGGCAACGCCACATTGCCTGCAACTGTCAGCTCATCAATTAAGTTAAAGGCCTGAAAAACAAACCCGATATGCTGATTGCGAAACCGCGCCGCCATATCAAACGAAAGCGCTGCGACATCTTGACCCGCAAGCTGATATTGCCCCGAAGATGCGGGAGTGAGTAAACCAAGAATAGATAACAAGGTAGATTTGCCACAGCCTGATGGGCCGCAAATTGAGACAAATTCGCCCTGTTGAATATCTAAATCTATATTACTTAACGCGTGGGTTTGCAGCTGTTCAGTTGCAAATACCTTACCTATGCCTCGCAGTGAAATCAGTGCGTTCATCACTTACTCCTTCAAAATTAATTTATCATATTCAGCAAGTTGTGCGCTGAGGTCCGACACCACAATACGGTCGCCAACGGCAAGACCTGCCACTACTCGCACCTGACCACCGCTCAGGTCAGCAAATTGCACCGACACTCGTTCAATGAGACCATCGTGCGACACGCGGAGCGCTTCTCCTGAAAGCTGGCCCTCAACAGATGCAGGGCTGCGCACATGCACTGTATTGGGCCACGTCGCAACGGTTATTTTGGCGGTAACAGACTGCTTCGCCACCGCGCCAACGGGTACATCCGCAAGCGTCACTTCAACTACGATATAGTTGTCTTGCACCACAGGAGTAATACGACTCACCTTACCTGCGACACGCTGCCCTTGGATCACCACAGACACTGGCTGCTGCAGTTGAATTTTGCCAAGCTGTGATTGCGGTACTTGCAACATGGCTTTAAGTTGTTCACGCTGCCCTAAGGTAGCCAGCAATTCTCCTGCATGTAATTTTTGCCCAACAACTAACGGCAAAGTTTCTATAACCGCCGTGATAGGAGCCACAACAGTCAACGCTGCCAACTTGTCTCGATTGCGCCGCAATGCCTTTTCTTGCAGTGTCACTAAGCGCTTAGCGAGTTGCAGTTCGTTTTGATGTATTACCTTAAGCTGCGTCAGACGCTTTGTTTCACCTTGTAACTGCCGCTGCAAGTTTTCTACTGTACTGCGGGTCTGTGCAAAACTGAGCTGCGATAATATCCCAGCTTCTGCAAGTTTTTGCTCTGCTTGGAGTTTCAAAATCGTGGTATCTAATTCGCCCTGCAAACGGGCTTGTTGTAAGCTGTCTGCTAAGTACTCACGTTGCTGCCGCAACTGCAACTGCATGTACGTGGTATTGGCGGCTTCCAGCGCTTGCTCGGCGTGTGCAACTTGCAAATCTAAATCTGCATCCATCAGCTCAACTATCACATCCCCTGCCATCACGGTTTCGCCAGCTCTAACCGCAACATGTTTGACGATAGCATCACTATCACTGACCAGTAATTGCTTATCTAGGCTATCAAGCTGCCCAAACACATCAACGGTCATGCTCAGTGTACCGCGCTCAACAGTAGCCAACTCCACCTGACGCGCACTGAGCTGATGATAATCACTTTGCCAAATACTGCGTAGCATCCACAGGACTGCAATAGCGAGCGCCACTACCAACCACCACTTTAACCACCGCGATTGCGCTACACGAGGTTTTATCACATCCATTTATGTCTCTTTGCTTATTCTGAGATTGCATTACTGATATTGCTTAGCGAATTTGATGCCAAGAATTATTTATATATTTATCACATAGATAAGTAATAGATATTGAAATTAGTGGAAATTTTCCGGTGCGATTCCGGAATCGGAATAAAATGACTTTTGGTAGCGATAGTTGCCTCTTTGGTGCGAATTAAGTTACAACTAACTCAGTAACCGTTGTTCTAGGAGCAGGGATAATAATGAAGAAATTAATTTGGCCTTTGCTGATATTGGTCACTTTAACAGGATGTGCCCAACTGCAACCACTTAGCGCCGCAAAACCAGCCGATTCCAAACCTGACGTCACTACGCTCCTCAACCACGCCCACTTTGTGCCACAAAACGTACCAAAAAGCTCAGAGTTGTTTTTACTCAGTGAAGAGGTAAAAGAAGAGTTTCTCGCCTATTTTACGCAGCGGCAAAATCTCAACCAACGCGCCGATCATATTTTGGCAGATTACCTGACAGCAAAGTTAGGGCAGTTTAGATACGATGGTCAAACACTAATGGCACGCGAGAGCTTGCAACAGCAACAAGGTAATTGCATTTCGCTGGCCATTTTGACTCAGGCTTTGGCTAATTTGATAGCACTGGAAACCAGCTTCACTGAAGTATCTTCTGCGCCAGTTTATTTTATGGACAACAACACGCTATTGATCTCAAACCACTTTAAAACCAAGTTGTTTGCGCCTTTTGACCCGAACGACAAATCCGGATTAACTCGCTCGGCCATAGTTATCGACTATTTTCCGCAAATCGATAATGTCTTTGTGGGCAGTGCTACTTTGTCAGATTTGATCACTAAGTTTTACGCCAATCGCAGTGTGGATGCATTGTTAGACAAGCGCTATGACTTGAGCTACTCCCTACTACTGCAAGCATTTCATTTTAGCCCAAATGACCCGGAACTTATCAATCTTGCCGCTATTTTGCACCGCCGTATTGGCGATACCAAGACCGAGCAACAACTTTATGACTTCGCCCTTACGCACCAACTCATCAGTCATAACCTGCTTGCAAATTTGTTGCAAACATTAGACCCAAATACCGATCACGAAAAAATCACTCAGGTTCAACAATTGCGCGAAACAACAGTCAAATCACCGATAGAGTGGCTATTAATGGCGAAAGATAATTTACGCGAGAGCAAGCTGTCTAAAGCAAAAACACAATTATTGCATTTTATTGAACGCGCACCCTATATGCCGGAAGGTTACGTAGAACTTGCCAAAGTCAGCTATTTACAAGGAAAAATGAGTGAAAGCAAAAGATTCCTGCAGACCGCGCAAGAAAAAACCAGCCATACGGACAGTAAAAAAATCGCAATGATCGCAGCCAAGCAACAAGCATTAGCAGCTCAGATGAGACTAGAAAACTAAACAATTTATTTACCATTACTTTACATAAAAACATTGTACCGCTATTGTGTTGATGGATATTCAACCAACACAATAGGGTACAACATGACATTTCAACCTAACTATCTGAACGTCGCACTGCTGTGTGCAGGGCTTTGTAGTACAGGCGTTATTGCAACTGAAACCACTGTGCTGAGCGAAGCGCAAATGCTTAAATACACAAGCAAAGCGAACAAAACGATAGTCGCACAGATCAACACTATCAACTTACCTCTAAGCGCTATGGCGACACCGACTTTGGCCAGTCAAAATGCACCTCAAACAGTTTCGCAAACCATCAACCATCCCAATGCCAGTTACATCAAATTGCACTTCAAAAACATTGATTTGAGCAAAGGCGGCAAGTTGATTGTGAGTGCACCAGACGGCTCAGAAAGTTATCAATACACTGCGGGCAATATGCGCGCTGCGACTCGCGACAGCCGCATTGGCGATGATGGCACTAGCCAGTTTGCGGCCATGTCTATCACAGGTGAGAGCGCCATTGTGACTTTTATTCCCGGCGCCAATCAACATGCCAGTGAATTTGGTGAAATCGATTTCTACTATCATGGTACTGAAGGTCAAGATGGTGGTGAGTTGGTAACCCCTAACTTCACCGCCGAACCTAGTAATCTTGATACTGACGTCGGGACTTTCTCCACTTGCGGCGCCATGGAGCGCAGAAACGTACAATGTTGGGCGCAATCTCATCCCACAGAGTTTGAGCGCTCACGCCCAGTTGCACGTCTTATCATCGGCGGGAGCAGTTTGTGTACAGCATGGCGGGTTGGCCCAGACAACCGCATGTTCACCAATAATCACTGCGTTGAAACGGCCGCTGAGTTAACCGCCACAGAAGTGTGGTTTAACTATCAACGTAAAGACTGTAATGGCAATACCAATGAAACTGTCGTCAAAGTCACAGGGAAAGACTTCCTAAAAACGGACTACACCCTAGACTACACCCTATTTACCATCAATGACTTCGCAAAAGCAGCGCCTTTTGGTTATTTTGGCCTTGATGTGCGTAATGCCAACCAAGGTGAGCGCATTTATATTCCACAGCATGGTTCTGGCAATCCAAAAGAGTTAGCGATTGAATCAGATCAAGATACCAACGGCTTATGTTCAGTGAATCAGGCTAGCGCCAACGGTCGCGGCACTAACACTGACATAGGTTACTACTGTGATACTATCGGCGGCTCTTCTGGTTCTCCTGTGCTTGCTGCCGCAACCAACAAAGTTATCGCGCTACATCACTTAGGTGGTTGCACTAACAAAGGTGCAAAAGTGAGTTTGATTTGGCCTCAAGTTGCAACGCACTTTAATAACCAGATCCCTGAGGGTGATAATGGCAATACCACACCGCTGCCAGTCGCGAGCTTTGCGGCGAACTGTACGCTACTAAATTGTCAATTTGACGCCAGTAACTCCAGCAGCCCTAATGGCAACATTAGCAACTATCAATGGCAGTTTGGCGATGGTAGTGCCGATGTTGGCGTCACCAGCAACCACACCTATGCTAACTCGGGTAGCTATTCAGTTACTTTAACTGTCACTGACAGCGCAGGTGAAACCGCTTCGACTACGCAGACCGTGGCGGTTAGCCAAAGTAATGACAGTGTTTTACAAAAAGGCGTGGCAAAAACTGGCTTAGCCGCGGCAAAAGGCGAGAATTTAATGTACTACATTGATATTCCAGCCAATGCCGGTACGGTGTCATTCGTACTGTCAGGCGGTAGTGGTGATGCTGACCTGTATGTACGTAAAGATTTAGAACCAACCACCAGCAGTTATGATTGTCGTCCATTTAAACTGGGTAACAATGAAACCTGCTCGCTGAATGCAGGTGCAGGCCGTTACTATGTGATGGTCCGTGCTTATAGTGCCTTTAGTGGTGTGTCATTAGTAGCAAACTACTAATCGTTTACTACGGAGCCAGCCGCGGCTGGCTCTTCGCTGCTGGGTAACCAAATACTCACACAGGCCCCTTGCTCACCATTACGCAATCGTAGCTCCCCGCCATGTTGCTCAATTACATGACGGCTCCAAGTTAACCCTATACCCTGACCAAGCGGTCGAGTAGTGTAAAAGGGTGTTAAAGCGTTATCTAGGTTTGCAAACCCGTCTCCACTATCATTTATCTCTATACAATTGCGGTTTGCATCACGTGTTACCACTAGGCTAATCCCGCGTCGACCCACTTCGTGGTTGGCAAAGCGAGCATTGTCCAGCAGGTTTATCAACACTTGCTCAAGCAATGCTGCATCGCCATATAGAAGCGGAGTTTTTACCGTCATCTCGACCTCTGCCTGCAATTGCAATAACCCAATAACGCGCCCCAGCATAGCGCGACAATCAAACGTTTGGCATTGCAGTTTTAGCGTTTTGCTGGCATCAGCATAGCGCGCCATAAAAGTTTGCAAATGCTCGCAGCGCTCGGCTATCACTGCAAGAGCCTGCTGATCACGCGCTACGTTGACCTTGCTTTGCAAACTACTCGCAAGTGAGCTAATTGGGGTTAAGGTATTGCGAATTTCATGGCTTATCACGCGGATTAACTGCTGCCAAGCAGCTAACTCTTTTTGCCGCAATGCTTGGCTAATATCAAGTACCATCAGTAAGGTAAACGACTCGCCCTCTTGCAAAAAATGACTATAACGCAGTTGCCATTGGCTCGCTTGTTGCGGGTTTTGCCAACGCCAACCCTGTTTGTCACAATCAAGCCCAAGTGTGCTGGCATGCATTCCTTTACAACTTTGCCAAGGGCGTGCAAACAAATTAAAAAACGCAGGGTTACCATAACTTAAACGTGCTTGCGCATCGAAAATCATCACTGGGCTATTGAGCTTGTCGATAAGCTCGTAGATCACAAACATTTGGCTGCTATAGCGGCCTTTTTGTGCGCGTAACTGCTGCACCACAGTTTGCAACTGACGCTCCAACTGCGCGGCTTCACCAGCACCAAATTGCGGTGCTAATTGTTGCGTAAAATCCGCTTCGGCAATGGCATCAAGCTGCCAGCCAAAACGCCGTAAATGCTGCCGTACATAACGCCATTGCCAGCGCAGCAACAACCCAATAACAACCCCAGCACTCAGCAATATTGCCAATCGCAACCACGCAAATGGGCTCGCATACCAAGCTAATGTGCTGGCTAAACCGCACAGCAGCAATAACCCTGAACTCAACAGCAACTTTAGTTCAAAGTGCGCTTTCATCTCGAATGCCATATTTATCAAGGCGACGATATAACGACGACTTGGTGAGCCCCAAGCGCACGGCAGCGTCTGCCACTTGCCCCCGACACTCACGATATACCCGTAAGATAAGTTCTCGTTCCACATTCGCTAAGCTCTGCTTGGGAGTTTCATCAGCAGCTAGCTGTTTCACCTTAGCAAGCCGCAGTTGGCAATCCGCCGCCTTGATTAGGGCACTATCGGACAATAATACCGCCCGCTCTAATACATGTTTCAATTCCCGCACATTACCGGGCCAAGGATACTGTAATAGTGCTTGTGCGGCGCAGTCACTGAGTGTTTTATGCGCGAAGGTGTATTTATCGCATAATGAAGCAATCAAAAATTGCGCCAGCGGTATGATGTCATCCCGTCGTGCGGCTAGGGGCGGCACCTCAAAGATTAATGTATTAAGACGATAGTAAAGATCTTCACGAAACGCGCCACTGCTCACTTGCGCATTCATATCGGCATTGGTGGCACTCACTACCCTTACGTTAGCACGCTCAGTTGCACTACTGCCAACTCGCTCATATTCACCGGACTCTAACACTCGCAGTAGCTTGATTTGTTGCGGTAGGGGTAAGGTGGCGATTTCATCTAAAAATAACGTGCCTTGATGCGCTGCGGCAAAACGCCCAACCCTCGCTGACTTCGCATCAGTAAAGGCACCTTTGACATGGCCATACATTTCACTTTCAAACAGTTCTGCGGCAATCGCCCCCATATTCACCGCCACAAAAGGACCATCGCGTCGCTCAGATTGTCGATGCAGCCAGCTCGCTAACTGCGTTTTTCCACTACCGCTCGGACCGCTTAAAAACACCGCCGCATCACTGTGTGATACGCGTTGTAATTGTTGCAATAGCGTTTTCATGACTGGCGAACGCCATTGATATTCGTGAGTCGAGGAGGACGGCGCATGCCGAGGTAAACGCTGTGCCACTTTACTTTGTTGCCAAATGGCACACAATAAACGCTCGTTTTGCCAAGGCTTTTCGATAAAGTCGGCAGCACCTAACTGCATCGCTTGCACGGCAAGGTCAATACAACCCCAACCGGTTAAACAAATCACCGCAGGTGGCTGGGACTGATTGCGTAACCAACGTAAAAATTGCAATCCTTCAGCGCCAGACGTGGTATCACGACTGAAGTTCATATCCAGCAGTATTAAACTTATCTCGGCGCGTGGTAATAACGCTTTAGCGTTTGCGATTGAGTCCGCTTCAAGTACAGTAAAGCCATGGTCTTCCAGCAAGTAACTGGCACTGAGGCGTACTTCTGGGTTGTCATCAACCACTAAGATGGTCATGTCGTATCCTTCTTAATAATGAAGCTCTAGGATACGACAGTTAAGCAGATTTACAACCAGCGCAAACGGGTTGTTAAAGTATGGCTGGCACCAGGGGCCACTGTGGCACTATCCTGCATCACGTTGGTTGCTTCTAGGCACAGCATTACTTGGTACTCGTCATCACGGAAATTGGTAAGACGTTTGGCTTTATCTATCCATGGGTTCCAAAGTACGCATGAGCTTGAATTTTCACGCCCGACCAAAATAGTACCCGCAGGTGTATGGATACGTTGCTCTGGCGCCGCCTCGGTGTAAACCATATCGGTTTCACGGGCAAAACCGACCACATCTTGTTGTAAAAATGGCCCTTGATCGAATTCAATAAATTGCGCACCTTGCAGCCCATCCACTGTGGTTTGAGTAATGTCTGGGGTCGGGAAATAAGTATGTAACGCCTGAGTTAAGGTAAAGGGTGTATCACCTAAATTGCTGTTGGTGAGGCGTACCACAAGTTCTGTACCAAGCTCAAACTCTACGCTCAGGCTTGATTGATGCGGCCAATAGGTTTTGTCGACCAGTTCCATCGGTAAACTTAAGCTCACCAATACGCGCTCACCCTCCTCACGCACTGCGTCTAATTGCCACATCAGTTTGCGCGCCACGCCATGGATAGGCCAAGTTGGGTCACTGTGTACACCAAACCAAGGCCAACAAATTGGAATGCCACCACGAATGGCTTTACCCGGCTGGTAATCTTCATCACCAGACACCCAAATTAAATTGTTTTGCCCAGTTGGAATAAACTCACTGAGTTGAGCGCCTTGCAAGAAAATTTTGGCCTGACACAGGGCACTATGCACTTGGATATAACTAAGCCCGGTGGCGGTTTCTAATAGAGTAACGGAATTTGGCAGTTGCATTGATCACACCTCACAAACTGAATTGACCGTCATTATGCAATGCCTTACGACTCAGTGGAAATAGCAAAATGCGAATAATGAAGCATCTTCAAGTCGCGGCACGACAACAAGGCAAAGACATGTGGTTTTTTCTCTTGCGCTTGAAATAAAATCATTATTTAACGATTTTTAGCATTCCTAGCGGCTTATGTTAAGCTCTAATAAGGCCCCCCTTTTGAGTCAGAATTACAGATGAAGGCTTTATTTACGCGCTGTTTTTGGTTGCACGTTGCTGGGATCTTATTTGTGGTGCTCGGCTTTATTGGCATGGCATTACCCGTGATGCCGACGACGGTCTTTTTTATCCTCGCGCTGTATTGCTTCACTCGCTCAAATCCTCAGCTAGCAAATTGGCTGCTCACTCACCCCAAATTTGGTCCTTCATTGCAGCTTTGGCAACAACATCAGATCATTCCGATTAAAGGCAAATGTCTGGCTGGGACAGGGATGCTAATAGGCTTTGCGTTATTGTGTTTCAGTAGCGCACCGATTTGGGTGATAGCCTTAGTCGCATGTATCGAAATTGCCGTACTATACTATATTTGTACTCGGCCATCGGCAGCTCCGCGATAAGTGGGATTAACGCATTGTCAAAGAAGATGTTTTTCATGTTTGACTGATTTCCATAAGCGAGTATCGGCAATAACTTCGCAAACATAGGGAGTGATACCAACGTAAAAATTGATTGAATTTAGATTGCCAATCGCAAAAACAGATTAAATCAATCTGGATAAGTCATTTTATGTACAGCAAGTTCATGGTTATAGTCTAGGCTATATCTTGTGGGGCAGCGGTTGACCCACTTTTTGCAACGTAGAATAGGACTTGATTATGGAAAACAGCAAGACAGCCTCAAAGTGCCCTTTTATGCATGGGGGTAACACCCGCCTTGGCTCGGCGGGCACTAAGAATCTCGATTGGTGGCCAAACCAATTGAATCTTAAAATTCTCCACCAAAACGATAAAAAGTCCAACCCACTCGGTGAACAGTTTAACTATGCAGCTGCATTTCAATCTTTAGATCTCGCTGCGGTTAAACACGACCTAACAGTATTAATGACAGACTCTAAACCGTGGTGGCCAGCTGATTATGGTCATTATGGTCCATTTATGATCCGCATGGCATGGCATTCCGCAGGCACCTACCGTACTGGTGACGGGAGAGGTGGTGCTGCAACGGGTAATCAACGTTTTGCACCTCTTAACAGCTGGCCAGACAATGCTAACCTCGACAAAGCACGTCGCCTGTTGTGGCCGGTTAAACAAAAGTATGGCAACAGCCTATCTTGGGCTGATCTCTTTATCCTCGCTGGTAATGTAGCGCTTGAGTCCATGGGCTTGAAAACCTTTGGTTTTGCTGGTGGCCGCGAAGATATCTGGGAACCAGAAGAAGACATCTACTGGGGCGCTGAAACCACTTGGCTTGGCAATGACCGCTACAGTGGTGAGCGCGATTTGGAAAACCCTCTGGCCGCAGTGCAAATGGGTTTAATTTACGTTAATCCAGAAGGTCCAGACGGCAATCCTGATCCTCTCGCTTCTGCCAGAGACATTCGCGAAACCTTCACCCGCATGGCAATGAACGACGAAGAAACCGTGGCCTTGACCGCGGGTGGCCATACTTTTGGTAAGTGCCATGGTGCAGGAGATGCTGCATTAGTCGGGCCGGAGCCAGAAGCAGCACCGCTGCAAGCCATGGGACTCGGTTGGTTGAGCAGTTATGGCAAAGGCCATGGCCGCGATACCATTACCAGTGGTTTAGAAGGGTCATGGACGCCTAATCCGATCAAATGGGATAACGGCTATTTTGATGTGCTATTCGGCTATGAATGGCAATTGATCAAAAGCCCAGCGGGTGCGCATCAATGGGTACCTATCAATTTAAAACCTGAAGATCATGCACCAGATGTTGAAGACGCCAGCAAACGCGTTGGTATTATGATGACCACCGCCGATATGGCGATGCGTGAAGATCCGATTTATCGCGAAATTTCCAAACGCTTTCATCAACATCCAGAGCAGTTCGCCGATGCATTTGCTCGCGCATGGTTTAAATTAACCCACCGTGATTTAGGCCCTAAAGCACGTTACTTGGGCTCGGAAGTGCCTGCTGAAGACTTGATTTGGCAAGATCCAGTACCTGAGATTGACCATGAATTGCTCTCAGAGCAGGATGTGGCAACTCTGAAAGCGCAAGTCTTGAGTAGTGGGCTTAGCCAAAACGAGCTGGTTTATACCGCTTGGTCATCAGCCTCAACTTTCCGTGGCTCGGATTGTCGAGGAGGAGCTAATGGTGCGCGCATTCGCCTTGCACCACAAAAAGATTGGGCAGTTAATCACCCCCAGCAACTGCAAAAAGTACTCAATGTATTGAGCCAATTACAGCAGGCGTTTAATGCTGCTCAAACTGGCAATAAACGAGTGTCTCTTGCAGACATGATAATACTGGCCGGGGATGCCGCTGTTGAGCAAGCCGCCAAGCGTGCAGGCGTGCAACTCAGCATTGATTTTATGCCTGGTCGCACAGATGCCAGCGACGAACAAACCGATGTCGCGTCATTTGCTGTGCTTGAACCCATTGCGGATGGTTTCCGTAATTATCAAAAAGCCAGTTATAGCGTGTCCGCTGAGGAGCTGATGATAGACAAAGCGCAGTTGTTAAAGCTCACCGCACCGGAAATGACTGTACTGGTGGCGGGCATGCGAGCACTGGATGCCAACTATCAGGGCGCTCAGACTGGAGTGCTAACCAGCCAACCTGGGGTGCTAAGCAATGACTTCTTGGTCAATGTGCTGGATATGGACACCGTATGGTTGCCTACCAGTAAAGAGGAGCAAGAGTTTGAAGGCCGCTGCCGTAGCACTGGCAAAATCAAATGGCATGCTTCACGGGTCGACTTGCTATTTGGTGCCAACTCTCAGTTGCGCGCTATCAGTGAAGTCTACGCAGGTGCAGATGCCAAAGAGAAATTCGTCCACGACTTTGCTGCGGCATGGCACAAAGTGATGAACGCGGATAGATTTGACGTAAAATAACCACTGATGGGCATGCGCTGTAGCATGCCCTTACTTTTCCGCACAATTTCTGTGCTCAGTTCTTAACGCTGCACTTTTCCCACAAATTTTTTGCAACAATGATTAGCAATTTGCTTGACCTTGACTTAACTTCAGGTCTTAAGCTAGCGAGCACCATATGTTTTAGGTTTTGAAACCATGCTTGCTGCGAAACTAACTCATCTTACTTTACCTGTGACCGACCTTGTCGCGAGTGTGCAATTTTACCAATACTACGCCGGCTTAAACATCATCCACCAATACTGTGATACGTCCACAGAGCAGCAAATCGTGTGGCTCAGTGATAGCAGCACTGACTTCATATTGGTGTTGGTTGAATCACAAGCATTCTTTCCAGTCCTCGCACCGTTTGCCAATCTTGGCGTCACTTGCAGCTCTGCCGCCCAGTTTGAATTACTCTGCACCCAAGCCCATCGCTCGGCGCGGCTGATTGGTGCGCCAAAAGCACCTCACCCGCCGTTTGGCTATCGCGCAAAACTACGTGACCCTGACGGCCATATCTTGGAACTAATGTTAAATACCAACGTACCGCCAGCTGTAATTGCGCCAAACTCGCTACTGGCACAAAACCCTGTTCATAGCTATGTATAAACGGGGAATTGGACTTAACAGAGTCAACTTTAGCGGGTGCTGTCTTAACCTTTTGGCAGCATATCAGCAAGCAGCAGCGCGATGCCTAAAAATGACATAAAACCCGCAATATCAGTAATCGTGGTTAGCACGATAGAGCTTGACTGCGCGGGATCTAAACCCAATTTTTTCAGCGCAATGGGCACAATTGCACCAGAACAACCGGCAATCACCAGTGACGCTATCATCGCCAATGAGATCACCAAGGACAGGCCGAGCGACTGACTCCACAAATACACCCCCACGCCGCAGGTAATGGCGATGGCAACCCCATTCATCAAGCCGACGAACATTTCTTTGAGCATCACTTGATACCAATGCCGAGTAGAGATTTCTCGTAGCGTTAAGCCACGCATGGTCACCGCCAGCGCTTGCGCCCCGGCATTACCCGATTGCCCCGCAGCAACCGGCAGTAAAATTGCCAGCGCGGTTACTTGCGCGATCAATCCTTCAAATGCGCCCACGACCGCGGCTGCTGCAAAGGCGGTAAGTAAATTAATTTGCAGCCAAGGTAAGCGTTTTTTCACCGCAAACCAGCTGCTGGAAAGTGCTTTTTCGTCTTTACTGGCACCCACCATAGTTTGCATGTCACTAACCAACTCTTCTTTAGTCGATTGGTAGACATCAAAAAAGCGAATTTGCCCGACTAACTGCTGCTGAGCATCCAATACAGGCAACGCTCTACAACGTAAACCCTCAAAGGTTTCAATCACTTGATCTTTATGGTCCATCACATTGAGGCGCGCTTTGATTGGCGTGGCAAGACTGCCTAAGGCTGCTTTCCCCGCACTGCCGACCAACACAGTGATGGCTAATTCGCCAATCAATACCTGCTCAGCATTTTGCACATAGACCACATCAGCAACTTGTCCTTTGAGCCGTTTTAGTTGCCTTAATGCTTCCGCCACTGTGGTCTCGGCGTAAAATGCCTGCACTCGGCAGCTCATCATGCGCGCGGCGGTATTTTCTGGATAAACCAATAAATCGCTGAGCTCAGCGTAAATACTCGGCTGGGCAACACTTAACGCAGCCAATACCGCTTGCTGGCTGGTTGCATCCAGCTTACTAAGTAGCCCCACTGCGACATGGCTTTCCAAATGGCAGATAAACTCCACCTGATAATCAAAACGAAATGCGCAAAAAAACACTTCGGCTATGCCTGGCGGCAAAAACTTCCACAAGCGGTTAACCACGTATAACGGCTTTTCTTCTAGTAATCGAGCCGCTTCTTTAGGGGTTAAGGTCGCAAGTAACTGCGCGCTTTTCAGTGGATAATCACTGAGAAAGGTGTCACTGAGCTGCGCAATTGCCGATTCCAGTTTGTCTTGGGTTGTGACCATAAGTTAATTCCCTGATTTTGGCGTCGGTGTAAACACATCCACCAGACTGGCAAATGAGCTGGCATAAGCATCGAGTAAATCGGTGGCCTCCAAAAGTGGTGCCGGTGGGGTATTGCGCTGCAATGCACTACGCACTTTATGATGGTGGAGCTCACCGAGAAAATCGCCTTGTCGACTGACTACCGCCACTTGATCTTGCTGTGCCCACACGGGCGCTTTCAAGGCACCTGCAAGTTCAGTAAAACCGCTTAAACTTAACACTTTGGTGTCTAAAAAACTCGCCACTACCTCAGTCGCGGTGCGACGTAGCAAGTTAAAAATAGATACTTGTCCCACCAGCTGCCGTTGCTGATCCACCACATAAAGCTGCGCGCCACCTTTATAATGACGCTTTCTCAGCCGATGCATGGCTTCTTCCACCGTCATTTTTACATCCAGCACTACGACATCTGTTTCGACCCAAGCGCCCACGGTGTAATCAGGGTAGCTGGCGAGCATGCGGCATAAGTTTTGTTTTTTCTGCGAGAGTAAACTCAATAAACGCGCAAAATCGGCTTCCGTGCTATGGCGCAGTACCGCAGCGATATCCGCCAATTCCATTTGCTCTAACCAGCGCGAGGCTTCCACTTCAGGCAAGGACAACAGTACGTCCGCCGCAAACTCCGCTTGCAGCAAACACAACACTTCTACGGCAGCATGGCTGGGTAGGGTTTTTAGCAATCCCGCAGCAACTTCAGGCGCCTCTAGCTCTAAGCGCCGCGCCGCCCCGCGCGGTTCCTCCAGCAAAAAATGCTGGGCGAGTTTTAAGTCAAGAGTCGGCATATTTGGCTCCTAACTGTTGGTATCAGTCGAATTGCTGACGCGCGTAAAACTAGGCTGAGTGAAAAACCAGCTGGCGGGCAATAACGTCCGCCCCTTGTCGGATTCAATCACCACCATAGTGGCTGTCACTTCCGTCAGCCGACCTGACAATCCGGCAATTTCAATTTGGTCGTTAATGCGACAATGACGCAGCACTTGCCGCGCCGCCACGGTATTGGCAATCAATTCGCGGCTACCAAGACCAAAAGCCAGCGCTACACCAAAACACAGCACACCGGTCACCACAATCACTATGTTGGTCACAAATTGGATATTAATGCCCAATTGCTCAACACCTATCACCATGGCCGTAAACAGTACCGCTAATTTTGCGGTGCGGGCTACTGCCTCGACGCGCGCAAAGCCCATGGACTGCGCTCCGGCGCGTGCCATGGCGGCAACCAAATTGCCGATGAGATAACCGCCCACCATGATCAACACCCCAGCCACCAGCTTAGGTAAATAGCTCAGCAAGGAGGCTATCCAGCCGCTGAAAAAGTCGAGGCCGAGGCTAGAGGTCGCTGCGGCGATAAAAAACATCATGATCACCCAAAAAATTGCTCGGCTGATAAAGCGCGCATGTTTTGGGTTAAGCTGGATGATTTTCTCGCTTTGCAGCCGCTGGCTAACGCTGGCCATAACACGGTTAGTTAAAGCCAACAAAGTGAGCGTGAGTTTACTGAGTGCCCATGCGATACCCCAACCAAGCAGCAACAGCATTATGGCACCGAATAAATGCGGTAAAAACGTGGCGATTTGGCTGAGTAGTTGTTCATAGCTGGCAGCAAGTGCGTGTTGCCAGCTAGCAGAAGTTGGTGCGGGTGTCATAGACAGCTCCCTGTATGAAAACGTCAGTTTGCCTGACTGACATGACAGCCACTTGACGTTAGTTTACTAAGTGATTGTTCTTCATTGTTATGGGGGTGGCTTAGCTTGTCCAGACATTTATTGGCTTTATCGACCAAGTAGGGAAAGCAGCAGAACAAAGCGCCCTGCTGCGATTAAGAGCGGCAACTATGATAAACGACCAATACCCGCAAAAAAGCCGCGCTGCAGCAGTTGAGTTTGCTGCATCACTCTATTACCGCGACACCAAACGTCACTCAATACAAAATCGTCTTTGCGTAGCAACAGTAAATCGGCATCGGCACCTGCATACAACTGACCTTTTGCCAAACCGAGAATATCCGCAGGGTTTTGCGTCACGGCCCGCACAGCTTCTGCCACAGGCACGTTAAACTCAGTGATCGCTTGTTTGAGGGCATTAAAAAGCGCCATTTCCGACCCCACTTCAAAACCCACCAGCTGATTGTGCTCATCATAAATCGGTAAACTAGCATGCCCATCAGAACTTAGGGTCAATAAATTTGGCGCCACGCCTTTTTGTAAACAATAGGCCAGCGCTTCTGCCGCCGCCAATTCCCCATGCGCCAAGTCGTAGGCGGTGGTGCTGGCGGTAAAATCAATGACGCCGCCTAAACTGGCAAACTCAATCCCCGCCATCAGTAAATCTGAGTTGCGGTTCATATGGGTTGGATAAAACTGCGACAAAGGAATATCACTGCTTTTGGCGACTTCATACAAAATCGCCAGACGACTTTTGCCCGCCCCCACATGCACACTCACCGTACCGCGTTTATTGGCGAGCAAACCAGCCGTTCTCGCTTCTGCCGCAATACGCGTCAGCTCATGTACACTGGGTTGGCTGCCGCGGTGGTCAGCAATCGCCACCTCCCCAACACCAATGCATTCATTGATAAACATGATGTCATGGCGAATTGACTGCCCTAACGTTCTTACGGGCACATGATAGGAGCCAGTATGAACAAATGCGTTTAAGCCGTCCTGTTGTAGCCCCTTGGCTTTGGCCACTAAGTCACAATGACTACGGCTAATATCATCAGTGCCAAGCGCCCCCACCACAGTGGTAATGCCAGCCAAAAACGCATCGGCCACGCCCATCTCTGGTGTCCGACTGGCAAATCCGGCTTCACCGCCACCGCCGCTGATATGCACCAAAGAATCCACCAGTCCGGGGATCATTAAGCAGTCATGCGCTGCTACCTCGCTTACCGCGATGGAAGTGCTTAAGTTAATCGACTTTTCGATCGCAATAATTTTATCACCTGCGATCAGCACATCTTGCGTGCCAAGGTGAGTAGGTGCGTATACAGTCGCACCCCGAATTAAAGTCAGCATAATAATCTATTGATATTCAATGAATTGAGCGAACAACATCAATGCGATGGCTGCCACAAACAGCAATAGCATGAGTCGCCAAATGAGTTTAAACCACTCGCCCCAAGCCAAATTAGTTACCCCAAGGCAACCTATCAAACTTGCGGAAGTAGGAATGATGATATTGGTGAGGCCATCGCCCAGTTGAAACGCCAGTACCGCTGTTTGTCTGGACACACCAATTAAATCGGATAACGGTGACATCAACGGCATAGTAATAGCCGCTTGCCCCGAACCGGAGGAAACAAAAAAGTTAAACACCGACTGAAACACATACATAGCAACAGCGGCAATATAATCTGGTACTAAGGTGATAAGCGCGGCGCAATGAAACAGTAACGTATTGAGCATCGATGGCTGATGTAAACTGGTGCCACCAAGTAGGATCACCAACCCCTTGGCCAAACCAACCAAAAGTGCTGCCGGTAGTAGCTCCGCACTGCCTTGCTTAAACGCATCGACCGACTGCTGCACGCTGCTGCGTCCGCCGAATTTTGCCACCGCAGCGACACTTATCCCTAGCACAAAAAACTGCGCAGCCAACTCAGGAATGTAATAGCCTTTGACGGTCACGCCATACACCACCCAAGCCAAACAAAGTGTAAACACGCTAAGAATGGTTGCATCTAATGCGCTTAAGCGGTGTTCGCTCTTGGCGGCCAGCGCCTGTGGCGCTTTACGAATGTGTCGCGCATAACTTAGGGTAAACCACAGCGCGATACTATTAAGCACCACAAACGCGACAACCCGCAGCCAAGCACCTGAAAATAAAGGCAGCTCTGCAATGCCTTGAGCAATGGCAATACTGAACGGATTGATAGGCGAAGTGGCAAACCCCACTTGCGTGGCAACATAAGTCACCATCACAGTAACGGCTGCATCATAGCCAAGCTGTTTAAGGATAGGGAACAGCACAATACAAAATGCAATGGCCTCCTCCCCCATGCCAAATACCGCGCCGCCAACGCTAAATACCAAAAACAGTACGGGTAAAAACAGCCAATCCAGCGTGCTGGTTTTTGCTATCAGTACCAACATGCCGTTTTCGATAGCACACGTGTGCATCACTACACCAAACGCACCGCCAGTGATGAGAATAAAGGCTATCACGCCAATCGCAGCACCAAAGCGGTCACCACTGACTAAACCTTCAAACAACACGTTGACCAAACCTGCGCCACCCCCTTCAGCAAACAAAGGGAGCGGAGTTGGTGCCTCCGCCGCTCGGAAATCATCAAGGGCAATTAAACTTTGGCCTTCTGTGAGCGGCAAAAAATATCCCGGAATGACCCAATAAGAAGCCACGGTAGTGAATAGCGCCAACGACAACAAAATGACAAACGCGTCTGGCATCGCAATGGTTTTTTTCATCTTCTCTATCTTGCTTAATGCTGATAATGATTAAGTGTAAAGGCTGCAAATAAAGGCCCTTGGCTCGCAAGCGGTCGGGCCTGATTTGGGCAAGTTAAAAACGATAACGCAAGCCAACACGGTAGTTGGCGCCAAGCGCATGGTGGTTAATCGAATCAAACCCTCTGGATGTACCATAGACTCTAGGTGGGTTTTTATCGAATAGGTTGTCAATGGCCACGCTCAGTTCAAGTTGCTCACTGAGCGCTAGCCCCGCACGCAAGCCGACCGTAGTCCAGCTCTCTACTTGGCGCTGTTGCTGCTCATCAAGCAAACCTAAAGCGCTTAGCTCATCCACTTCTCGGCCGCGCAAACCGTCGATATCATCTTGATAACTATCGATATAATCGGCAAACACATTGACGTACCAAGCATCACGGTCATAGCTTAAGCCCAAACGCGCGATATTTTCTGGATAGCGGAAAGTCCCCACCAACTCTTCTACCGTGTCTGAGCCCGGCTTATTACGTTGATACTCAAGATAATGTGTCAGGTTAAAACTCACTTTGAGCGCGCTGTCGGCAAAGCGCCAACGATGATCGAACTTCACATCTACCCCTGTGATGGTTTGCGTACCCGTGTTCTCAAGCTGAATTACATGATCACGATACAACTGCAAACTTTGATTGCGCGGATCAAATTCAGCAATATAGTTGGCGAGCACTTGCTGCAAGTTGGCGCCATCGGCATCAATGCGTAGCCCTGCATCGTCAGTAACTGCACAGACATCCGCTGCAAATGAAATGCCCATTTGTCCGTCAGGCACTAAGCCACAATGGCGTAACGACGCATCGCTGAGTGCGCGGTCTAACACTGCCGTCATATTGGTATCAATCACATCGGTATAATCAAACTGCCAATAATCTAAGGTTAAATTGGTATCCCCAGAGGGGCTCCATGCCAAGCCAAACGACAACGACTCAGACTCTTCTGCATTAAGTGCACTGTTACCTAATTCTAGTGAATTCACGGTGACCAAGGTGCCATCACCTTCGCAGTAAAGCGCTGCCACCGCCTGATTGGCGCCGCAGTCAAAAGTTGATGTGGTGGTACGCAGTTTTACCCCTGCTTGGGTCAAAGATGGGGCACGAAATGAGGTCGCCCAACCGGCGCGCAGCAGCACTTGCTCATTGGCGCGATAACTGGCAGAAATTTTTGGATTGAACGTCGAGCCAAAGTCATCATAGTGATCAAAACGACCCGCCAATTGCACTTCTAATGCGTCAGTTAGTGGTATATACAACTCCCCAAACGCGCCAAATTGCTCGCGTTTAGCTTTAGCAATGCTTGAACCAAAACCAAACACGTCGACCAAATAACCCTTGTTGGCATCGGCTACTGCATCCATCGAAGGCGTATCGGATAATTGCTCGCGGCGCACTTCAACACCCAATGCAGCCTGAATAGCGATGTCCTGAATTTGCCACAGTTCGCCACTGACGTTGAAATCGGCACCATACACTTCACTTTTGCCACGCCGTGTTGGGGTTGCTTGCGTAAGCGCCAGCGTCGCGTCATTGGCTGCATCGCCCACTAAAAACGGATTATAAAAAGGTAACAGCGTACCGCTTTGGCACAGCACATTATCCTCAGCTAAGGTCGCAATAGAGCCATCCGAACACAATTCGCCTGATAGCGCGGCGTGGAATTGATAGCGGTTGTACACCCCAGCAATGGCCTCTTGCTTGGATTTGGACTGCGAATATGTCACCCCAGTCTCATAGCTCCAATCGCCAATGTAACCTTCTAATGCCACCACTAAGCGTAAATTATCTGATTCCACCTCGATGGTGCGTGGCGCATCAAAGCGCGCATCAAAGGCAAAACCCCACAACTCACGGCCTAAGTAGGATGAAAACGGGTCGATATACAAGGATGACAGCAGCAGGTTATCACCGTTGGCATCATCAAAAATAAACAGTGCCTCTTCGCTGACATAAGGGCCTTCGCTGTCATCAAGTTGATTGATAGCCGCTGGGCTGGAAAATGCCGTGGCTTTGGTACGACTAAAAAAGAAATCGCTCTTTAGGCGATGCTCTCCCAAGCTTTGGTTATACATAAAGCCGGTTGAAAAGCTTTCAAATGGCGGGGTTAAAACATCATCCTGATTTGGGTAATAAGCACAGATCTGCTCGCCATACTCTGTGGTCACCAGTTCAGATTGGCAACCGGGCGCTGCCAGTTCATTACCATCTTTGCTGCTGTAGTAATAAATATTGGGGGTATTGCTGAGCTTAGGTAAATAGGAATAGCTGTTGGTTAAGTTGCCATCGCGGGTATGTGCTCGGTCTCGCGCATCAAACTGATTGCGTTTAAAGTAATCACCAAACACAGTGAGGTTGCCATTGCCAAGCTCAGTGCCAAATAACGCATTGAACTGCACTTTACCTTCATCTGAACCGGCAAAACTGTTGCCAACTGACACATCAAATTCCGCGCCTTGATAGTCTTCTTTCAGAATGTAGTTAATTACCCCAGCGACTGCATCGGCACCATAAATTGCTGAGGCACCAGTTGCTAGAATTTCGACCCGCTCAATTGCGCTCAGGGGAATGGCATTAATATCAACGAAGTTTTGCGTTCCAGCGGCAAAGGCACTGGGCGCAATACGGCGTCCATTAATCAGCGTTAAAGTTGCTGATGGCCCCATGCCGCGCAAACTGGCTGCGGCCTGCCCAGCGGGTGTCGAAGTTGAGGTGCTACCACTTTCTGAGGTCGAAAACGTCCCACTACCGCCTTTAACCTGTGACAGACTTTGCAATAAGTCATACACAGTGCTGGCACCGGAGCGACTAATTGCTTCACTATCGAGTACCGTGATAGGTTGCGTACCTTCGAGGTCAACGCCTTTAATGCGCGAACCGGTGATCTCGATTTTTTCTGGTTCATTGTTGTTGTCTGCTGCGAGGGTATTTGCCTGCGCGGTTGCGCCTAACACCAACGCCACTGCCATTGTTATTTTATTGTACATTACTTCACCCGACCTGTTTGTGGTCGGCAAGCAAACGGCGCAAACCGAGCAGTATTTGACTCGAATAACGCTAAGTGACTGTATCGTTTAATACTGGGCTGTGATTTTAAATAATACCAAATATCAATTTGCAACTACGCGATTAAATATAACCAACCACCCCTGATAATAAATCAAGGATACAATTGCAATTTAAATTGATAAATATAATCCACAGCACAACACTTGCTGCTGGTTTACACCACAGCTTGCTTTGCCGATAATAATTTTTGGATTTTAAAGGTGTGGCAGTTTAAAAATAGATTAGCCACGGACTAAGCCGTGTATCTACTCATTAAACCATTCAGACAGGTAATGAGGTGTGTAGAAGTAATGCGTGAGCGAATGCGCCTTTTTTAACATTTCTACATCCCAAAGGAATTTTGACATCGCAAACTAAAGCATGTTAGTTTGCACCTCGATTGTGTTCATTTTTTGTTATATCACAGTATTTTTTATACTGACAAGTATTATTTATTCTTCCCTTTTTATGGTACATAAAATGAATACATTCGTTCACTTTGGCGCCGTCGCATGGCTTTTTGTTGCGACTTTTTCAATTAAAAGCCAGGCCCAACAACTGGTTTTGATCGGTGGAGCATTGAAAACCTGCGCCAGTCTTTCCCCACAATATTGCCAACCGAATACGGTTTTCCCCACTGCGGCTAAAACCACCCGTTGGTTTCAAATCACCCCACAACACCTTACGCAGTTGAGTCGTGCTTGGCCGACGGGGAGTGAAGATCTAAGCCGCTTGATGACCCAACTAAAACGCAGTGACGCAAATAAACGCTATAGCTATGCCGAACTGCTGAGCTTGCTGGATAGCGGCGAGCAGCCATTGAGCAAACGCCTCGACGATACGCAGTGGGCATTACTGCTCGACAGTTTAGAAGTACCTGCCTTGACCCAACAAGGCACCCGACAAGTAGAGATGGTCCAAGCCGCGCGTACCCAGCTTGCGGGTAGTCAGGCCATTTTGGCCAACATGGCGGCACTCATTGCCGCAACGCCAAGCAAAAAGTATCTCGCCATTACCGCCTCTTCTCATGACCCCTACGATGCCGCAGATTTCTATGAAAACCTGCTCAACGACTTTGACGTGAAAGGTGAATGGTTAGCACTTACTATTCCTCTTGCTCAAGCTTTATCAAGTGGTCGCTGTCAGGACTTAGCGACGCTACGCCAACAACTGAGCACCAGCCACAGTCGTGAGCGCGTTTATCCCGAGCGTACCCAGCAAGAGCAGTTATGGTGTGAAAAAGGGGTAGCGGCACTGATAGCCAAGATAAAATCCGCTGATGCAGTGTTTTTTAATGGCGGTGACCAATCGCTGGCTAAACAAGTACTGTTTGACGAGCATAATCAACCCTACCCTTGGTTTGCAGCACTACAAAGCCGTGCCGTGATCATCGGCACCAGTGCGGGTACTGCGCTGCAATCCGGCGGCAGTAACGGGCATGGCTCAGTTGCGATGGTAACCAACGGCACCAGTGAGGCCGCAATTAAGTTTGGCGCGTTTGATCAAGCCGCCCCTGCCGACAATTGCAGCGAATACCAAAGCTGTCAGGCCGAGCATTTGAACTACCTCACCTACGACCCTAAAGGCGGCTTAGGCAGCTTCACCGCAGGTATCCTAGATACCCATTTTAGCGAGCGCAGCCGCACTTTACGCTTGGCTACTTTATTGGCTCATACTGGGCAGCGCTTGGGGTTTGGTGTAGATGAAACCACAGCGTTAGTGGCTAACGTCACGCCGTCGCATACCGAGTTACAGGTCATGGGTGAACACGGAGTCGTTGTCTTAGAATCAAAAAGCGCAGCAGAATTTGTTTATCATTACCTCCAACCTGCCGACAGCGCCAAACTCGATGCAAAAAACACCCTCTCACTCACCCTAGCCAGCTCTGCAAGCGCGAGCCAAGCGCTATCAGACGCCACTTACACTGATGCAATTTTCGCAAAAAATGGATTTAAAAATTTAGTGCAAAGCTTTTGTCAAAGTGGCCAACAAACATTTTCGTATGATTTTTCAACGGCGCATAAATATGCATTAACACTCGCACGTAGTACCGCGACACAATGCCAACTTAATAAAAACAAAACATATTCAATCAAAAACTTAAACATCATCATTAATAAAAAATAATCACGCCCAGTTTGGTTTGCACTTAAGTGCTGACCAAACTTTTTCGCATTAAAATTCACCAACAACATCTAAAAAAATGGAAGTTAGAAAAATATTACAGTTTAAACCTTGATCAAAATTAACCACTGTGCAACATTGAATAACAAGCAAAATCTATTAACACCACAACCATGAATAAAACCACGCCATTCAACCAAAATACCAAGCTGTGCATTTTCGCGCATTTGGCGGGTTGTTTTTGTGTGGTTTTTCCTCATGATTTATTTGCTTGCTCAAATGATTATCACCTTTCTGAGTGGTTCGACGAATAGTCAAACTCCATTCATTTTAGTACCCATTTAACTCTGCGCTGGCAAGCTATGTCGCGTACTTGTTAATACCCAAACGACACAATAAAAAATACCCAACTACAACAGGAGTTGCGATGAAACCTTCGCGCATAGCTATGTCTTTATTGACACTATTATTATCCACCGGCGCCAGCGCCGCATGTTTAACTACCGAAACGCAAAGCAATGATACCGAAGCCAACGCTGAGCAAGGGTTATGCTCAGGTGTATTAGTGCAAGGTAATATTGATTCCCGTACTGACCTTGATTGGTTCAAATTCACCACCACCAGCGCGGGCACTATCAGCCTCAACCTTAGCCATGCCTCTGCTGACGACTTTGACTGGGGTCTCTACAAAACCACCGGCAGTGCGGTGCTCTCTGGTGCCAGCAGCGCGAACCCAGAAACGGGCAGTTATCAAGGCGATGCCGGCGACTACTTTATTAAAGTGAGCCGTTATAGCGGTACTGGCTGGTACGACTTAACGGTGAATTACCCAACTGGCAGCAGCGGCGGTTCAGGCAATTGTAGCTATGGCACACGCCCCACCAAACCCGGCGGTTTAAAAGCGTATTTGGTTGGCAATACTCAAGATCAATGCCCGAGTTTAGGCAATGAAGCGGGTGTGCTACTGATGGGCGGCGGCACGGATGTGGATGAAGCATTTAGCAATCGCGTAAAACCACATATCCAAGGTGGTGATGTGGTTGTGCTACGCACCTCAGGTACTGACGCTTACAATGACTACTTATTACCGCTACTCAATGCCGACTCAGTTGAAACCCTGATTGTTGATACTGCCAGCAAAGCCAATTCTGACTATGTGGATTGGGCTATTCGCTCGGCGGAATTTGTCTTTATCGCTGGTGGTGACCAATCAGACTACCTCAACCAATGGCAAGGCACCAAAGTGCAAACCGCACTCAACCATGTTTACAGCAAAAAAGGTATTATTGGCGGTACGTCGGCGGGTAATGCGGTGCAAGGCCAATATATTTACGATCCCGACGGCCTACTTGGCGCCATCAGTGCAGAAGTGGTAACCGACTTTTGTCACGAAACCATTAATATCTCTAGCAACTTCTTGAGCACGCCAATTTTGCAAGGTGTGATCACCGACACCCACTTCCAAGAGCGTGACCGTATGGGTCGCATGGCGACTTTTTTTGCGCACTTAAGCAATCAAAAGTATGCCATTGGTGTATCTGAGCACAGTGCTTTGTATGTTAAAGAAAGTGGCACCAGCGTCATAGATGGTACAGGTAATGTCTATGTCGTTGGCAAAGATAGCCAAACTCAGTTTAACCAAATCAGCTGTGGGCAACCGGTGATTATCCAAAACCTGCTCAACTATCGTTTACAAGCGGGCGACACCTTTAACCTCACCACTGGCGCTTCCAATGTCACGCCTGAGCGCTTAAGCATCGACGGTCGCAATACTAATTTTTACGCTCCCTTAAACCCTTACTAAAGTAAAAACGGGCTGTTAAGGACAATAGCCTGTGCCGCTTGTAATGGCTGCAGTAGCAATACCACTTGTGAAGATTACGAAGTCCGTTACTTCTTCAGTAAAGCGTCTTGCCTACTTTAACTTCACAGCAGAAAAGCGCCGCAACGGCGCTTTTCCTATCCTAGCCAGTGGCAATACAAAAACTGCCTTGCTTATTGATAAGTAGTACTTTTAAAACCCATTAGGCAAAAAACAAAATGTGTAAGCTGTGTTTGCCGCTCTTTACCTACGCGCTTGCTAATGAGTTATTTTCCGTAATGCCTTACTTACTAGCATTTGCCCCTGCTGCTCGTGCTCCAGCGTGATATAAACCGTACCTTGTGCATCAAACACCACACCCAATTGACTATTTACCAGTTCATTTACCCGAAACTTATCCTGCTCTATAAATATGATGGGTAGAGGTGTCGGGTGACTTTCTGAATTCACTAACCCTAGTTGCTCACCTTGTTTTACAATTTTTACGCGCTTTGCAAACGGCGAGAAATAATGCGGCGTAAGATTTTCATATTCCCCCTCCAAGCGCTCCAATAACTGTTTTGAAATAGGCACTTGGCTTGGGGTGATGGTTTGCCGCCAACCAAGCTCAGTGACTACAGACGCGGTAATTTGCTCAATGGCAGGCACCCGCGCGCTATGATCACCATTACCAAACACGACTATGCCTCGACCTCCCGTCACCGTTGCCATCACCAAACCGCCAGTGCCATGATTAAAGCCACTGTGAGAAAACCAATCAAGATTCCCTAGCGCAACATGACGCATCCATCCCATGCTCCAGCCACCTGACAATTCAGTAGTGTGCAATGCAACAAGCTGCAGGGCGGCATTGTTAGAGATAAGGTTGGTCTTTTTTCCAGCTAACGCGTTTTGCATTTCAATTAGAAATTGTGCCATATCGCGTGCATTGGTCCACAACCCACACGCCGCTGCGGGGCAAATAGGCAGGCCAGTGGCAATCACTTGCTTATCACGATTATGTGCTTTGGCCACATTAGTTAGAAAATTAACCTGACCATCGTAATAAAAAGTACTGTTTTTCATTCCTAAGGGCTTAAACAGTAGGTCGTTTGCCAGTATTGCAAGTGAATGTCCTGTCACCTCTTGCAAAACTAACTGCGCAATTAAGTAACCACCACCGCTATATTTCCAATAAGCACCAGGCGCAAAAAGCACCTCAATGGCTTCTCCTTTGTAATCGCGCAAAGTCTCTAGAGTCGTTGGGATAACATCGCCACGATACTTAGACGCGTAACCCCCGTGACTGGTCCCTGCGGTATGGGTCAGTAATTGTCGTAGTGAAATAAAAGCTAACTTAGCCAGTAGTGATTCAGATAAGCCCGCTGTTTTAAGGTATTGGCTTACAGGTACATCTAAGTCCAGTTTACCTTGCTCGGCCAAAATTACCGCCAAAGTGGCCACGATTGGTTTTGCGATTGAACCCGCATTGAATGCAGTGTCTTGGTCAATTTTATCACCGCTACCCGCATTTTTAACGCCAACAGCGGTGCTAAACACCACTTGATAGTTGTCTATCACAGCAACACTGAGCGCAGGTAAGTCATGTTTCACAAGCAGTTGTTGGTACGTGTAAGCCTCGCCACTTGATACGCGCACCTGAGATAAATCCACTGTTGCTTGTGTATGAAAGGCAACTAAGCACAGCAAAAAGGCCATTTTTATAGTTCTGATATGCATACAATCCCTGATTATTATTGGTTTTAAACCGCAATTTCGCGCCACGCTGGATTTTACTTAGCGGCAGCAAGTTAAGTTCGTCAGGTATTAGTCGTTACTCAGGGGAATTTAGTTTGCAAAGTAAGCAAGATTTGAACGGGTAAAAGATCGATTTCACTTTTAATAACGTCGAGTGTGTCTGGCTTGGGCACTTAAGTGACCAGAATTTAGTGAATGGAAAGTAATGTTAACTTTTACTAAAGGTATTTAAACAATCTACCGATAAATAAGTGCTCTTCAAGTATAAGGAATATGTAATGAAGATAGGTAACCCAGCCATTAGTCAGGCCCAGCTTAATACAACAAAGCAAGTAACTGACAGCAGAAAACCCATTAGCGATGAGATTAACATTGCTGCCAAACAGCAACATGCGCAAAGCAATATGAATGATGAGCCTGCTCTGGCAAACAACCCTAATCTGCACTACATTGAAGTAACGTCTGTGAGTGTTTACGAGCCTGAGCGCTTTGCTAAAGTGTCACAAACACTTTATTTTGGCGAATTACCCAGCTTATTCAGAGATATGCAATCCCATTACCAAGACTTTATGAGTGATCTGAAAAAATCAGACCCACAACTGGCTGAGCTTGATTGGGGCTTTTCTGTTGACGAAGGTGGCCAACTGGTTGTCAACGGCCCTATCAGTGATGAAAATAAAGCTTATTTGGAAGAAAAGCTTAATGAAAACACAGATCTTGTGCAATTAGCCAAACAAGTTCCCGATGTTTTGATGAAAGGCATGGCTTACGACAGAGGTGCCGACGGTAAGGCCAATGCGTGGGGCAAATATGATGTAAACACTGAAAATCTGAAAGATGTTCTGAATTTTAGAGAAGTATTAGAGAGCACTTACACCGAACGAGATGATATTTCCTACTTCAAAGGCAACTTTAACACCTTTGAATTTGCCGAAAACGTGGCAAGTCAATTAAAAAGAAACGCCGAGGTCAAATTTAGTTATTAATTTGATACTCACCAACTGTGTAATGCTAAATATTAGCGTGAGTGTGTTTGTATCAGCCATCAAAACGGTACTCGATCATACAAAAAAGTAGTGTAAAGAAAACGGTGGTATTTGTTTAGATAAGAATGTACACAAAATGGATGTTTTAAATATGTAAATAGCGTAAAGTTTGCCGTAACAAAATCAATGTAAAAGAAACGCCCGTTTTATTCTATGAAAATTGGTTATGCAAGGGTTTCCACGAAAGAACAATCAGCAATAGCTCAGTTTGATCTGTTACAAAGCGCAGGTTGTGAACGGGTGTATATTGAAAAGTGCAGCGGAAGAACACTAGACAGGCCCGAATTAGCACGATTATTAGATGCCATACGTGAAGGTGATGTGGTTGTTGTTCAAAGGTTAGATAGGTTGGGGCGTAGCTTAAGTGATTTGATAAAAATTTTAGAGTTCTTTCGAAGTTCAAAAGTCAGTTTCGTAAGTCTGGCTGAAAGTATAGATACTTCGTCAGCGGTAGGTGAACTTGCATTTCACATGATAGGTTCTATTGCCCAATTTGAAAGAAGATTGATCTCTGAAAGAACGATTACAGGTTTACAAGCTGCTAAATCAAGAGGCAGAAAAGGAGGAAGAAAGTCTAAACTTTCAGCGTCTGATGTTTCAAAAGCAAAGGCAATGCTTAGCGATCCCACTATAACCAAATCTGAAATTGCAAAGCATTTTAAGGTAAGTCGCCCTACCCTTAATAGAGCTTTAAATAGGTAATTATTTCGTCATTTCGAAGAAGGAAACTTTTGTGGTAAAGCCAGTTACATTAAATGTTTTAGATATTTACTTAGACCAAAAAAATCCAAGACATGCACCTTTAAATGCTCAATCCGATATTGTTGAAAAACTCATTCAAAAAGAACAAGTAAAGCAGTTAGCTAGGGATATTGCAGAAAATGGAGTTAGTCCTTTAGAAATGACTGCTGTAATTAAGGATGAATCCGGCAGATTTATCGTTGTTGAAGGAAACCGCAGGACTTGCGCTTTACGACTATTAAATGACCCGAAAAGTGCTCCAAATACACATGTTAGTTACTTTACTAAGCTAGCAAAGAATAGCGAAAAAATCCCAAAGAAAATAACTTGTCAGCTATTTGACTCAAGAGAAGATGCTGATATTTGGATTGAAAGAAGACACTCAGGTACTCAAGATGGAATCGGTGCTAAGCAGTGGAACTCAGATCAGAAAACTAGATTCAACACAAGCCGAGAGAAACGAGATGACAATGCTTTAGCTAGTGCCATTTTGGACTTTGCGGTTTTGCAAGGTTTTGTGCCGGAAGAGAGAGAAGATAAAATCTTGACTACAGCTGCTAGATTTTTAGGTAATCCTTTCTTCAGAAAAACGTTAGGTATTATTAGTAGCAGATCGCATGCATATGTTGAGCTCAATGTACCTTTAAATGAGTTCGCAATTGTAATCGAGAAGTTCTGTAAGGATTTATTAGATCCTAAATCTGAAGTGACATCGCGTACCAAAAAAGTTCAATGGGAAGCATACGCAAGAACACTAATTTCTTTAGGTTTGGCGCCTAAAAATCACGTCCAAAGTTATCTACTAAGTGATGTATTAAATAGTAGCGAAAGTGATTCCTCCGAAGCCGAGGGAGTAACTCAGAATCAAGGCGAAAACCCTCCTATAGATAGTAAGGCTTCACCAAGCAGCAAGTTTGAGTCGAACTCTAATGATCATGCCAACGATACTTCAAGTGGAGAAGGGGGAAAAAAAGAGGAAAGTACCACTAGGCATCAGAACACCAAAAACCCAGATAAAAGAAAGTATATTATTCCTTATGGCTTTTCTGCCTCAATAAAAAATCCGATCCTACGCCGAGTTTATCAGGAAATGACAGAGATTCTGATTGATGATAACACTTTGGCGGTGTCTCTTTTAACAAGAGCATTTCTTGAAAACCTATATTCACTTTTTCATGAAAAAGAGCTCGGCAATCAGATTAAGGCGCAAACCCATGTTGTGATGAATAAAGTAATTACACATATTGAGAAAAATACCAATCTGACTAAAGTGGAAAGTCAAGCACTAGGAGCATTGAAGCGTGTTCAGTGCAATCATAACAATGTTTTATCACCGCATACACTCGGAGCAAATGCCCATGCGAGCCATTACCCAAATGCGACAGAATTAAAGAGGGAGTGGGATAACATTTCGGCAATCGTCGAGTACATGCTAAAACGTATATAGTTGTTTAGTAATGATTTTCATCTTTGGCCACAAAGGTGAATATAAGATATAATATGTATAATGGATTAATCGAGAAATAAGTAATGCCACAAACTCCTTCACCGCTTAGATACCCTGGAGGAAAAACGTCCATATTGAACATGGTATCAGAGATAATAAAAAGTAATGGCTTAGAAAGAGGCCACTACGCTGAACCATATGCTGGCGGTGCGGGTTTAGCCCTGTCCTTAATGCTTAAAGGCTATGTACATGAACTACACTTGAATGATTTAGATCGCTCTATATGGAGTTTTTGGGATGCGGTTTTAAATAATACTGAGCAGTTCGTCGAAAAAATTATTGAAACGCCTATAACAATGGATGAATGGTACAAACAAAGAGAAGTGCAAGAGAATAAAGGTGATAGTTCCGACTTTGATCTGGCTTTTTCATCTTTCTTTCTGAATAGAACCAATCGCTCAGGTATAATTCTTAAAGCTGGTGTCATTGGCGGCTTAGAGCAACAAGGAAAATATAAGCTAGATTGTCGGTTCAATAAAAAAGGGCTTATAGAAAAGATAAAGCGGATATCAAATTTCTCTCATAGAATACACTTATATAATTGTGACGCTATCGACTTTTTAAAACTTACCAATAAAAGTTTACCACCTTTGAGCTTTTACTGTATTGATCCACCTTATTTTGTTAAGGGGGCATCTCTCTACACGAATGCTTACGAACCAGATGATCATCGAGATGTATCGAAGGCTATTGAAGAGCTTAGCCATCCGTGGATATTAACATACGATAATGTTGAAGCTATCCAACGTCTTTACCCTAAGAAGAAACAATTCAGATTTAATTTAAACTATAGTGCAGCCCAAAAGCGAGTCGGGACTGAATTGCTCATAGCCTCTGATAACTTAATAGTTCCGAATGGACTTAACTTAGTAAAGGCTGCTTAAGACACATGTAATTTTTCTAAATTTATGGTTTTAATGATGAAATTTAGTTTGATTACATTTTGAGTAAGTACTTATATAGTGTTCACCCACAAAAAAAAGCGCTTGCGCGCCTTTTTTATTCTACCGTAACGCTCTTGGCGAGGTTACGCGGTTGGTCTACATCGGTGCCTTTGATCACGGCAACATAGTATGAAAGTAGTTGCAGTGGGATTGTATAGACAACTGGTGCGATGATGTCTTCAACGTGGTTGACGTTCATCACGCGCATGGTGTTGTCAGAGGCAAAGTGTGATTTTTTGTCGGCAAACACATAGATGATACCGCCACGAGCACGCACCTCTTCGACGTTCGATTTCAGCTTTTCTAACAGCTCATTGTTTGGCGCCACGACGATAATCGGCATATCCGCGTCAATCAGAGCCAGTGGGCCGTGCTTTAATTCACCCGCCGCGTAGGCTTCTGCGTGAATGTATGAGATCTCTTTAAGCTTTAACGCCCCTTCCATCGCTATCGGGTATTGTGAGCCGCGGCCTAAAAACAGTGAATGGTGCTTATCAGCAAATTCTTCTGCTAGCGCTTCAATACCATCGGCTAGGGTTAAGGCTTCTTCAAGCTTGTTAGGTAAGGTTTTCACCGCTTGTACGATATGTGTGGCATCGCGGCCTTTTTCTTGCGCGATAGCAGCGGTCATCATTAATAAGCCGACCAATTGAGTGGTGAAGGCTTTGGTTGACGCGACGCCAATCTCAGCGCCGGCTTTGGTCATAAAGGCTAAGTCAGATTCACGTACCAACGAGCTGCCCGGCACGTTACAGACGGTGATAGACGCCATATAACCTTGCTCTTTGGCTAAGCGCAGTGCTGCCAAAGTATCAGCGGTTTCGCCCGATTGTGAAATGGTGACCAACAAACTGTTATCGTGTACATACGATTGGCGATAACGGAATTCTGAGGCGATTTCGACGTTACAGCTTACGCCAGCATATTGCTCTAACCAGTAGCGCGCCACCATGCCAGAGTGGTAAGAAGTACCACAAGCGATGATCTGCACATGTTTGACGTCTTTAAAAATCTCGGTAGCACGTTCGCCAAAGGCGCTCACTGCCACTCGGTCACCTTCTAAACGGCCATCTAAGGTATTACGTACCGCCATTGGCTGCTCGTAAATTTCTTTGAGCATATAGTGACGATATTCGCCTTTGCCAGTGTTGTCTTGATTGACTGTTGATTCAATCACTTCACGCACCACAGGCTCGCCAGCGCGGTTGTAGATCTCAACGCTGTCGCGAGTTACACGCGCAACATCACCTTCTTCTAAGAAGATAAAGTTACGAGTGACGGCCAACAAAGCGAGTTGATCTGAGGCGATAAAGTTTTCACCTAAACCTAAACCTATCACCAATGGGCTGCCAGAGCGCGCCACAATGATTTCGTCGGCATTGTTTTTATCAAATACGACTGTGCCGTAAGCACCTTCAAACTGTTTTACTGCCGCTTGCACCGCAGCCAGTAATGAGTCGTGCTGTTGGCGTAATTGGTGGATCAGGTGCACCATTACTTCGGTGTCGGTGTCAGATAAAAACTCGTAACCATCGCCTTTAAGGGCTTCACGAAGGCTGGCATGGTTTTCAATAATGCCGTTGTGTACTAAAGCCAGCTCGTTATTTGAGACATGCGGGTGCGCGTTAGCTTCTGTTACGCCGCCATGGGTTGCCCAGCGCGTGTGCGCAATACCCGTGACGCCTTTGACTGCGGCAGCATTTAAAGCCGCTTCAAGATTGGCCACTTTGCCAACCGCGCGCACCGTGTGTAATGCACCATTTTCACTCAGTGCTACGCCTGCTGAGTCGTAACCACGATACTCAAGACGCTTTAACCCTTCTACCAGAATTTTGTTGACCGGACGCTCAGCGACGGCCCCGACGATTCCACACATAATTTCTCCATTATTTGCACGTGGTGTGTACCAGTTGGCTAATTACTGACCTCAGCACAAATTAAATTAACGCCACGGCTTATAATCGCCTGACGGATTGGTTCCGCCAGGGTGTTGTCGGTGATAAGCGTGGTCACTTTGTGCCAAGGTAATTCTAAATTTGGGATCTTGCGGCCAATTTTGTCCGCTTCGACCATAACGATAACTTCGCGGGCGGCATCGGCCATTACGCGGCTTAACCCCACTAATTCATTAAAAGTGGTGGTGCCGCGTTCAACATCAATGCCATCGGCGCCGATAAACAACTGATCAAAATCATAAGAGCGCAGTACTTGCTCTGCCACTTGACCTTGAAACGACTCCGAATGTGGGTCCCAAGTACCACCTGTCATCAATAACGTGGGCTCGTTCTCCAGCTCTAATAAACGATTGGCCACATTGATGGCATTGGTCATCACTACAAGGCCACGTTTACTGACCAGCATAGGGATCATAGCAGCCGTAGTGCGGCCACTGTCGATGATGATGCGGTGATGATCTTTAATTAGCGCTGAAGCGGCTTTGGCAATGGCTTGTTTACGCAACGAGTCGAATTTGGCGTCGCTTTTGGCAACGATTTCTTGCGGTAATGCCACTGCGCCACCATATCGACGTAACAACAAGCCGCTTTGCTCAAGGGCGGTTAAATCCTTTCGGATCGTAACTTCTGAGGTTGTAAATTCGGCGGCCAACATCTCTACACTCACTTCTCCTTGGCTATTCACTAGCTGCAAAATGGTGTGACGGCGCTGTTGGGTGTTACGTTTGGTCATGTTTTGTAAAGTTTCGTTTCGAAAGTTATGCTAGTTTAAACGAAACTAAGTCGAAAAAACAAGCACTACCTTAACATGAGCTAAAGTAGTGCATTGTGTTATGTGGTGCCCTCTGGTTTTGCGTGATGGGATCAGTGCACTAGCGAAATCGCAATACTGCTGCGCCCACCAGCATAACCGCCCACCATTTCATCATAAGCGGTTTCCATTTCCAGATTGGCTTGGGTTACACCGAGTTCACGCAAGGCATCCTCCGCCTCTCGTAGCGAATTAAAAGTAACGGTATGGCCGTGAAAATCCGACAACAACTGGTAGTTGCCTTGCCTATCCATACCGCCTGCCAAATAGTGATTGGAGTCGGCATAGCTGAGGATCACCGCGGCTAAGTCGCGTGTCGCAAAATGTCTTTTGAGTAATGTACTGTGCATAGACGCCTCTTATCGAGTTAATCTCGAATTACTACGTGACCGCCTAAATTTTAGTTCAAAAAACAACCACCCTCATAACAAAAAGTTCTTTAAAATAGAGACATGTAATAAAATCGCCATATTAAACGCGCTTATCCGTCGCGAGCCCTAATCAGCTTGTAAGTCTTTTACGCAATTATTTACAGTTTATTACAAGCGATTGCGATAACTTGCTCACACTCTCGCGGGTTAAGTGATCCGAACGCCACATTAAGGACAATCTTTTATGAAAAAACGACTCTTAGCGGCACTGTGTTTAAGCTTAAGCCAAGGCACCTATGCTGCGGTGCAAAATCTTTCTGAAGTGGCCTTTACCATTAAAAGCGACTGGCGTGGAAGCGATAAAGTTACCGCGCTTGGGCTTGAAGCTTTTGGCAACTTTCCGATGAGCAAATTCGGCTATAGTTTTAACTCATCACTGGGTTACGCCGATGTCACCACAAAGACCGCCGACAAGGAAAACTACCTAACTTGGGATACAGGGATTAAGGTCGGTTACTTTCAGAACTTTTTTGTCTACGGTGAAGTAGGGCTAGATTTATTTGAGCTGCTACTCCACGATTTACGCAATGACGATAACCGCCGCAATGATGACCGCTACAACGACGAACCACGCAACGATCTGGATGCGTACGTTGGTGTTGGTGCGGGCATGCAGTTTGAGCGTATTCGCGTGGAGCTCTATTCTCGTGTAAGGCAAATCGATGGCGAACATTGGGAGTCAAAAGAACGGGTGTTTAGCGGCATGCAAGTGTCCTTTATGTTTTAGTCTGGCACGCGTAAAAGCGCGCCATACTTGCTGTAAATAGCCGCCAAGGCGCCGCTTTTAATCATTTGCTCAAGCGCTTGGTCTATCGCGGCTTTTAATTCCGGTTGAGTTGGCTGAATGCGCATCGCCACAGGTAAACAGGAGATTTCATAGACCTCCTGAAACGCACGATACTCAGCGTGGCTATGGCGATAATATGCAGCGGTAATATCGCCTATCATAATGTAGTCAAAACGTTTATGAGCAAGCTGGGCGAGCAGCTCGCGCTCCGAAACATTGTCATAAGGCATGATTTTTTGTTCACCAAAGTGCTGCTCAAAGGCGCCATAACGATAACCACGCACCCGCCCAATCACTTGTCCATACAAGCTCTCGGGCATGGTATGAATAAGTTTGCTGCGCGCCAGCACCACTTCGCGGGAATAGGCATAAAAGCGGCTGTACAAGCCTGGATTGCTTGATTCTTGCCGCCATAGCGGATTCACACCCGGCTCGATATCGACTTTACCTTGCTCAAACATGCGATGTCCGCGCGCAACAGAGAGCGGCACAAACTCAAATTGCAAACCTGTGATACTGCTGATATAAGCAAAAATATCCGCAAACAAACCTTTCGTTAGCCCCTCTTCCTCATAGCTATAAGGCGGGTTGGCACCGTGATACACCAAGACCGAGTAGCGTTTTGCGGCACTTAATGGCACTGCAAAAAGCAACATAGCTAAAAACAGGCTCCTAAATAACACATTCAATCTCAGCACAATCACTTTATTTGAGTGTAGTCAAACGCACCTAAGAGTGGCCACTTTCATGGCATATTCCCGCACGTTCTGCGCTATTTGTCAGCAGACATTCGCGCTATCACGCGAGGATTGACTATAATGACATTATCAGAACTACACCATGCCACTTAGGAGGTCATGATGTTTGGCCAACGTTCTGGGAAACTCGACCGTTTTACCTTGAAGGCGGTAAAGCACCTTTGCTTGTATGAAGGCGAAGTGCATCATTTGTACTTAGATAGCCATGGCCGGCCCACAATAGGAGTGAATTTTCACTTTCACAACCGTAATGACTTCGCCAAATTAGAACTACGCGAGCTACGCAGTAAGCGCTCGGCAAGCCGCGAAACTAAACTGCAGGAATATGATAAAATCAGCAAGTTACCAGCGGGCTACGTAGCCAACTTTTACAGCTCATTTTGTACCTTATATATTCCACATACTGAAATTCAACGCGTGCTGGCTTTAACGCTCAATCGCTTACGCCATGAACTAGCGCAGCACTACACCGATTATGACAATATGCCGCAGAGTGCTCAGCTGGCAATATTAGACTTAGCCTATCAGCTCGGGCTTGCCGCATTGCCAAGCCAATTCCCAGAGCTAGATCAGGCTATCGCAAAAGAACAGTGGCACAAAGCCAGCCAGCTGTGTGAGCGCAAACAAGTGAGCCAAGCGCGCAATGACAAAACCAAACAACTGTTTTTACGCGCCGAGCAAGAGCGAGACTCGTTATGGTATGAATTGTTACAGCTGTTTCGCTTTTAGGATGCGCTATTTAAACTTGACCGCTTTTGTACTGCGCGTGTAGATCCTAACTTCTGGATTAGTCCATTGCCCGTTTTTAAGGTACTGGGTACTGACCTTTATTTGCTCCGCACTTACTGAGCTGGTGGACTTGACTTGGGTGATACCATCGGCATTGCCCGTGACCGCTTCATAAGCAATGAACTCATGATCGTTCACCATTTCCATGGTGCCTTGGGTATAAAAACCAGCCGTGGTGAAATAATAAAACACCAGACTTTGTTTGCTGTTATCCCAAAAAATCAACGACTCTCCACCATAAACGCCGTCATTAATGGAGTGTAGCGTGCGCACTGCCGTGCCATTTAACGCTCGCTCCCAATGGCTGACATCCTGCATTGCCGGTTGCCCTGCAGGCACCGGGAAATCTGCTTGCCAGCTGCCTAAATAAGGCTCAAACACTTTTAATTCTTTAGCTAATTCGTTGTTTGCCAAGGCGCAGGCGCTGAATACCCAACTAACAAGGGCAATTAAGAGGTGTTTTTTCATGTTGCGATCTTTTTATTATGAGAACTAAGCAAGCGTAGCAAAGTTTGCGCCGAACACAACAGCGCGGACTTGCCACGCAGTTGTGTTGCTTATGCTGCTTTGGTCGACACTGGTTAGGATGCCACTTGTCGCATTGAGAAGTATTTGCGCCGCAATAAGTCATGCACCACAAACTCTTGCTCGCGACCATAAGCTTTAAACATACGGTTATTATGCATATGCAGTAACGAGCCCAACAGAGTGTCGCGTTGGCAATTCACTTTCTGCGCTGCAAACAACCGATTCAACTCAGCCACAACAGGCTCAGCTTGGCTGTGCCAGTGCTGCAATATCGCCTGTAACTGTTGTTGGCATTCATCCAGCTCCCCCATGGTACCGCGTGCGAGTTTACTGAAGTCATCGTTGAGTTGTGTTTCGTAATCACGATAGCGGTTACCCAGTTGTTTACGCAGCTCCGCAGATTCAGAAAACTCACGGCCAAAGCCATCACGCAAACTACTTAACAGCGCCAAACGCGCTTCCTCACTGTAATTGAACAAACTCAGTAACTTGTCGGTTTGCGCAAGCGCCACACGCCAACGCACATCATCACCAAACTCAGGGAGTAAGGCACAAGTTTGCGCCACCAGCTCACTGTCAAACCTAAACAAGGATTCAATTAGCGCCATGGCCTCTGGGCCACCGTAGCGCTCAACCTCACGCTCATAAGTCATCAGCTCAACTTTATGTAGCACACCCGCCTCGATTTTTGGCTCGAGCAAAGCATTAAGCTTGGGTAACAGTTGCCCACAAAGTAAGCTTGGGTCGCCATGAAAACGTAGGCGTAAGTGCCAATCTGGGTCGCCATAACGAATAAAAAACCACTTATCGAACAGCGCGTGTTCGGCCTGAATTAAGGGGAGTAGCTCTTCATAAAGCAGCTGTTCTACCACAGTGTTGCCAGAGTAAATCTTTAAACTCAACCACTCTGAGCCAGCACTAAAACGGCGCTTCAGCGGCGTAGCAGTGATATTCGCAATAGGGTTATCCGCAAAATGACGTAGTGGCGCAGCCTGAGGATTAATAAATGGCACTATCACTTCGTTGTTATATTGCTGCCCGGCAGCATCCGTTACCCGTGAACGATAATGGCTTGAAAGCACCTCTTTGAGCTCAACCACGTTGTAGTATTGAGTCTCTGCGAGCAAAATCGCCACCATCTCGGCACTGCGTAAGTTTAATTGCAGCACATTATCCGACACTGCAAAATTAACTTGTTCGTCCAGCCCATAGCGCGCTTGTAATGACTGCCACTGGGCCTCATCAAGTTGCTGGTCTTTGGTTAGTAACGCCGCAAGCTCGGTACGTTCAATACGCCAAGTTTTCTCACTTAAGATCAAATTGTCCAGCATCACCCGCGGCACAAAACTGTGATTTTCAAGCGCCGTTGGTAATCTAAATTGCGGTGGCTTACCATCTTGATGTTGCAACATGCACAAGAACTTATAAGCACTTAAACTCCGTGAAGAATAGTTATGCGCACTAGATAAACGCGGCACCACCCGCTTGTTAAGGCGCTTACTCCAGAGTTTGACTTGTTGCCCTTCTACCCACACATACAAATCGCTGAGCGGAATTTGGTATTCGTCGGCAAGGCTGCTATCTGCCATAAATACGATTTCGTATTGACGTAGATGCGGCCGCGCAATGACATTGCCTGGACGCCCTTCCGGCATATGCACCACTTCAGCAAATATCACCTCTGGTGATTGTGCGGCTTCTTGTGCTAAATGGCGTTTTACATTGGCTTGTAACGCATCGTCTAGATGACAAAAACGGCCTAATAAATTGGCTGCAGATGGGCCATAACAGCCATTAAATTTAATAATTGGATTACCTTGCCCATCTTGATAAAGACTGAGCATAGCGGCAAATGAAGCGGGAAATTGGTTGACGGCATTCTTATTGCTGATTTTACTTTTCAGTGCTTTGCTGCTTAAAGTAATGCAATCTAGCTGTCGGTGCGCAGGTAAACTCAGCGCACGCAACACTTCCGCCTCCAATACACTGAGCTTACTGGCACGCGCTTGGCTTTCAGTGCCGCGCGCTAATCGTAAACCAGCAACGAGCGGTGCCTCGTAGCCGGTTTCTGTGGATATACCAATCCCAGATTCATCATCTAAGATCCAATCGAGTGGCACAAATTGCCCTTCAAAACGGCTATTAAACTGACTAATAAATTGGCTAAGAGGATTGCCCTGCTCAGCAATACTCAAACCCGCTATCAGTTCCAGCTGCTTTTTAACTCGCTCCAACTCTTGCCGACTTAACTCGCAGTCACTGAAAGCGCGATAGGTATCACTTTGAAACAGTTTGTTTTCTTGAACCTTAATCGGCAATTGCTGGAGGTGTGCTATCACTTGCTGATAAGGTGTAATGGCGCCGCTACGCGCTTCATCAAGCTGCTGCATTTGCAGTAATGCAGTTTGCAGTACATCTGCGGTCCCATGCTCACCAATTTGTGCCACTGAACGGACCAGCGCTTCATCCGGCGAGACGCCCGTTAAAGGTAATGGGATGTCAGCCAGCAACATGCCTTCGTCGATTAAATCCTGAATGTAGGCACTGACTTCTTCGGGCTCAGCATCAGGGTAAGCTTGGCAAAAGCTCTCTACTAATTGCTTAAAGCTCGCGCCTTCGCGTGCACTGTTGAGTGCAAACTGAAAATACTCATCACTCTCAACCGCGCTCAAACGATACTGTAAGGCTTCGTCAGAAAGATACGATTCGATATAACGGCATTGATTGGCAACAAAATAATGCGACGGGTTAGGCTTGTAACACAGTAACTCGGAATGTGCCGCATGCTTAATAAAATGGTCTTTAATAGCCGACAGATAAAACATATCAAGACGGGTTTTACGACTGTCGGCTTGATGGCTTCGACAAACCAGCGCGGTTTTTTCACCAACCACGCCTTGATGAATACCGGAGAAAAGCCCAAACGGCGTTGCTCGCGAACACATCCGCACCATATATTTCAACAAGGCTTGTGCCGCCTTTTTACCGGATTTGCTGTCGGGCTTTGCGCGCCATTGCTCAATCCGCTCAATGAGCGATGGGCTGGCTAAATACAAGGCCTCTAGCACTCCCGGGAGCGCCAGCCATTCTTGCAACAAAGCTTGTGCATCTGCGCCTGGCTCAGCAAAACGTGATAAGTGCTCAACACTAAGTCGTGGTGTGCGAATAACAAAAAAAGTATCTGGCATAAGTGATTGCGTCATACTACCTTCCTTAAGCCATCAACAAGCAATCAGCCCAATCTGGGTTGTTATCTAGTACTGCCAACAATGCCAAACCAATCCCAGCGTAGCCCATTAAAAAGCCAAATTCTTCCTCGTACTCTTTACTGATACCACTGTAGCAATACAAACCTCGCTCGCCTTTTTCAGCATATTGGGCTAGACCATAATCAAGCCAAAATTGCTGTGCTTCGACAAACTTAGCATCGGGCATAAGGGTATTAAGTAGTTGGTAAATGGTCACCATACCAAAAAAGCCGTGACATAACCCAGCATCGTTAATGGCACCTGATTTTGGGTCGCGTTTGGTTGCGTGTAAGGCGATTTCCTTTGCTGCTGCTATATAGCTTGGCCTATCTAATGCTTGCCCTACTCGCGCTAAAGTTAAAGCAATGGTCAAGTCGCCATAACACCAACCCAGTCGGGAATTGAAGTGCCCATCGGCACAACTTCCATAACCACAGGTTTGTGCTCGGTCTGGATTACGCTGTGCTAATAGCCAATCGCAGCCTCCTTCAAGCAAGTGGCGCACTTTGTCGGCTAATGCAGGCTGCTGATACGCTGGTAACAATGCTGCGATGATACCCGGCACGCCGTGGGCTAAGCCTAAGTTATATTCTGCTTGATGTTTGTTTTCTTTATCAAAGCGATAGACTGAGTTTTCGGGTTGTGACCAAGTTAAGGTACCGTCGTCAAGTGTGGTTAAAGTGCTTTCAAAGCCCGCCACAATATTCGCAAAAAGCGCATGTTGATCGGTGAATTTAGCGCGTCTTGCGGCATACGGGGCATAACCCCCTAAGCCCAGCACCATTTCAATTTCCCCACCCCAAGGATGTGGCGACAAGGCTTCTTGAAATAGCGCATCCACATCTTCAAGCAAGTTAGGGTCGTAATCCGCCTGTTCGGCTTGATTGAAATACTCCAATACCCATGCCTGTCCAGCTAAGCCATTACTGAGCTCAAATGATTGTTCTGCTAAATGCTCTTGTAAGTTTTCCAAAGCAGCGTTGAAACTGTGCTCGTTGATGAGGCTGGGGTTAAACTGATGGGCTTTATAAAGAAACAAGAGTTGACCCGCAAGCCCGCTCAAAAGGCCAAATTGTTGTACCTGCGGCAAGTTTGCGGAGATCTTTTGCGCTAGCAGTGCAATAATTTCGAGCATCTGCGCATGCTGAGTTGCTGTCACTTCGGTATGGAACGCCATCACATCTTCCTTAACTATTTTTATATTATATTTTTTACAAAGGTTAACTCTTTGAGAAAGTAAATACAATAAATCAACGCTAGGAAATACCCAATAGTGAAACTATACTTTTAAGCTTTTAAATACTTATATCTAAAAAGAATTTTTCATTCACAGCGCTATTCTGTCCTTACGAAAAGTTGTGATTTTGCACCTTTGCCGTCTCGGCAATAGTCAATTACAGATAACTCGAGCGTAATAGCCAACAAGCTGTTGCATTTTTGTTATTTTTGGCCTAATGTTAATTTGCCTTTTTGAGGTACATTTAATAAGGAAATGAAAAAAATGAAATTACAACTCAATAAGAAATCAATCAAAGCCCTATCACAAGATAAGAGTGCCATCCCTGCAGGCATGACACCGCAAGTAGCAGGTGGTGCATTAACTCGTTATCGCTGCTTCAGTCTTGCAGATTTTGACTGTTACACTGGCAATAGAAATTCTTGCCCAGAGCACACTTGTCAAATTCCATAATAGTCTGTTTGATATTCATAGGCCACCTAAAAGTGGCCTATTTAGTTTGCACCCAGTAACTTTACTACGAGTCTTGTTGATCAGTATTTGTTACTTTGGTTGGCTCAGCTTGCTGGCCTTTCTTTAACTTTATTTCACGACTTGCTGATGCGATGGTTTCTTTACGATGCGCGATAATGATCCGCGTAATTTTCAACCGAGATACTGCTTCATTGATATCAGCCTCAAGCTTAGTGTCAAGATGGCTGGTGGCTTCATCCATAAATAAGATCTGTGGGTTTTTGTACAAGGCGCGAGCAAGAATGATACGTTGCTTTTGTCCACCAGATAGACTCGACCCCATGTCACCAATTAGACTGTCGTAACCCATTGGCATCGCACTGATGTCATCGTGAATTGCCGCTAACTCAGCACAATAAACAACGCGTTGCATATCTAGCGGTGATTCAAAAAACGCGATGTTGTCGGCAACAGAACCAGAAAGCAGCTCGTCGTCTTGCATCACTGCGGCAATTTGTTGGCGGTACTGCCGAGCGCCAATTTGCGCCAGTGGCACACCATCAATCAAAATATCACCACTACTTGGCTGAATAAGACCTAGCATAATTTTTAACAACGTCGATTTACCACACCCAGATGGCCCTGTGATCGCTACCGACTCACCGGGTTGAATAGTTAGACTCAAGTCATTCAGTACATTTGGCGTTGCATCAGAATAGCGGAATGTCACGTTGCGCAGTTCAATACCACCTTGCACTACATGCTTTTTGAACTGTGCAGGTTGGAGTATTTCTCTATCTGTCAGGGCGATGTCCGCAATCCGGTCAAAGTGTAGCCCTAACATTTTAAACTCAATGAACTTTTCTATCAGTTTGGCGGTTTTGTCCATAAATTGGCGCTTGTACGCCATAAAGGCAAATAACATCCCGGTACTAAAGCCACCTGCAATCACCAATTTCGCTGCCAAAAATACCACTAAAATATTTTCGACCCCGAATAATATGCGGTTGATGGCATCATAACCGATTTGGAAATTGCCTAAACGAATACTTTGGTTAATGGCTTTGGCATAGCGGTTTTGCCATTGCCCTTCGCGTTTAACTTCTGAGCCAAATAACTTAATGGTTTGAATACCACGTACCGTTTCCATAAAGTTCGAGTTTTCTTCAGCGCGTGCCATGATCTCTTGCTCGCTGATAGCGCGAAACGGGCGATACATAGCGACGCGTACTAAGGCGTAAAGTACCACAGCCGCAAGCACTACCAAAGATAAGGTGGGGCTATAGAAGAAAATCATGGCTAAAGTAATAATCGCCATGAGACCATCGATAATCGCCTCTATCACACCAGTGGTCAGTAACTGCTTAACTTGTTGCAGCGAACCAAAGCGCGATACCACATCCCCCATGTGACGTTTTTCAAAGTAGGTTAACGGCAAACGCACTAAGTGATGAAACAGATTCGCACCCAGCTGAATATTCATCTGATTGCCAAAATGCAGCAAAGTAAAACCGCGCAGCATGTTAGTGCCGGTTTCAAACACCAGCACCAGAAAGAATCCTAGCGCCAGCACAGTTAACAATGAGGTGTCACCAGTAAGCACCACATCGTCAATAACCAACTGAATATAGTAAGGGCTGGCTAAGGTGAATACTTGCAGCAGCAAAGACAAAGAAAAAATCAGCAACAACGAACGTTTAAGGCCCGAAATACGGCTCCAAAAGTCACTGAACTTGAGAGTCGGTTTTTGCTCGCGTTTTTCAAACTCTTTGGTGGGCAGCATTTCCAAAGCCACCCCAGTAAAGTGCTTAGAAGCTTCCTCTAAGCTATAAGTTTTTTCGCCATTACCGGGGTCGTGGATCACGATGCGCTTATTATTGGCTTTTTTCAGTACCACAAAGTGGTTTAAGTCCCAATGCAAAATACAAGGTGTTTGCAGTAACTCTAACTCTTCCAGCTCAATTCGTAACGGGCGTGATGCTAAACCTAGTTTTTCACCAAAGTGCATAATGTCGAGTAAAGTACAACCTTCAATAGAGATATTGAAGGTTTGTCGTAGCGATACTAGGTCGGTATGAAAACCGTGATAGCCAGCAACCATGGCAAGGCTCGCTAAACCACATTCTGCCGCTTCAGATTGCAGGATCAAGGGTAACTTGCTGCTGTCCCAAAAGCGCAGCAAACTGCGAGAGTTTTCGTATTCTTCGAAAATATCCGGTTCTTGTTGTGTCTGTTGGTCTTGCTCTACTTGGCTCATAGCTGTCCCTTAATACTAAATACAGGGTCAAACAACCACCGTAATAACGACCTTTCTTCGATCACAATATCGGCGTCTAGCGTCATCCCAGCACGCAGCGGTGTCGCTTTACCATAAGCCGTCACCGCTTGAGTGGACAGGGCAACGACCACTCGATATGAAGGTTTAGTGATAACCCCTGACGGCGCAGCTTCTTCGGGCAAAATAACGGAGCTGCTGATCTCTTTAACCACGCCATCGTAAATGCCAAATTTTTCATACGGGAAAGCATGGTATCTAAGTTTGGTAGACTGTCCCGCCCTAATAAATCCAAACGCTTCCGTGGGCACATAAATCACAGCTTGCATTTCGCTGTCCGCAGGCAACACACTTAACAGGTTTTGCCCTGCCACAACCGTCTTACCCGGCTTGGCTAGTAATCCCGTGACGATGCCAGCTCGAGGGGCGCGGATCTCCGCTAAACTCTGTTGCTGCGCAGATGACAGTTGAATATCAATACCTGAGAGTTGTGCATTCATACTGGCACGCTTTTGCTCATGTTCAAGCGGTTGCTTTTCTAAGCGCTTATCCAGTAAATCTATCTGGTTAACTATGGATAATTGTTCAGAATGGATAGATGACGATTGCTGGGTCAGCGATAACAAAGTGTCTTGCTGACGGGTTAACTCCAGCTCAGAAACATAACCACTGCCTTTGAGAGTACCAATTTGCTCAACTATGCCCTGATTAAGCGCCAATCGCTCGGCAAATGTCGCCGCTTGCTTACTTAATTCTTGCAGTCTCGCCACCAAACTGGCCCGTTCAGCCTGCAATTGTGCCATATCGATTTGATGCTGCGCTGTCAGTTGCTGCAACTGCGCAGTCAACATTTGACGTTGGAATTGATACTGCTGAATTAGCGTTTGATTCAATTCCGCACCACCAACGCTGTGCTTAATCGACGCAATTCTTAATAATGCTTGGCCTTCGCTAACCAGTTGGCCTTCGCTGACCAACACAGTATCAACTTGGCCGATATAGGGAGCACTGAGCTTTAAAACCCCAGTGTTGGGCTCAATCACGCCAGACACACGTTCTTTTCGGGTATATTTACCCCAAGCCAAAAATAACACGCTGACAATGACAATGACCACAATCAATGTCGCCAAGCGATAAAACAGCGGAGGTTGAACTAGACTGATCGATCCTTCTAAGCGATGCCGTTTATATTCCAGCACCTCGCGACGAAATAGGTTTTCCATAGGCTCTGACGAAAGTTGTTAAATAATTTTTATTATGCAACAACTAATTTAACACCTTATCTCAGCGAAAGGAATTTCATATGGCGCTGATTCAGGTAATAAAAGTTAAAAAGAGGCGCTTGGCCTCTTTTCTTAGTTTTTCTTGCTCGGCCTTTGCCAGCCATCTAAGTTGCGCTGTTTACCGCGCGCTACGGCGAGTTGGTTATCGTCCACTTTGCTGGTGATCACACTGCCAGCACCGATGGTGGCCATCGCACCAATTTCAACTGGCGCCACCAACGACGAGTTGGAACCGACAAAAGCATTATCACCGATAATGGTTTTCGATTTGTTCACCCCGTCATAGTTACAAGTAATAGTCCCGGCCCCGATATTAACTTTTTCACCTATTAGCGCATCACCTAGATAAGTTAAGTGGTTCGCTTTCGAGCCTTTGCCTAAATGGGTTTTTTTCATTTCAACAAAGTTGCCGACGTGCGAGTCATCTTCCATCACTGAACCTGGACGCAAGCGCGCAAAAGGGCCTAACGTGCACTTAGCGCCCACTATCGCATCTTCAATTAAGGTATTGGCTTTAATAATTGCCCCATCGCCGATTTTACAATTTTTCAGCACGCAGTTTGGACCTATCTCAACATCGTTGCCAAGCTCAACGTCACCCTCAAAAATAACATTGATATCAATCAACACATCCTCACCGGTGGTCACATTACCGCGCACATCGACTCGACTCGGATCAGCTAAGGTGGCGCCATTAAGCATTAAGCGCTCTGCCTGCCAAGCTTGGTAAGCACGCTCTAAAGCAGCCAGTTGCACACGATTGTTAGCGCCTTCAACTTCCATGGGATGATCTGGATGGGCTGAGTTAATTTCAACACCTTCGGCATGTGCCATCGCCACGATATCCGTGAGGTAATATTCGCCTTGGGCATTATTGTTAGAAAGCTGGCCTAACCACTTCTTCAGCAATCTGCCATTGGCCGCCATAATTCCGGTGTTGATCTCTTTGATGGTTAACTGCTCAGGAGTGGCGTCTTTTTGCTCCACTATGCCCACCAATTTACCATCTTCACGCAGCATTCTGCCATAACCCATAGGGTTATCCAGCACCACAGTCAGCACCGCCAAACCATTGGCTGGCGTCACTGCCAACAAGCGTTCTAAAGTTGATTTTTTGGTTAAAGGAACATCGCCATATAACACCAGCACAGTGTCATCATCTAGGATGTGCTCTTTAGCAACCGCCACAGCGTGGCCTGTTCCTAGTTGTTCTTCTTGTAAAACCCAGTTTACTTGGTTGTGCGCTAGGGCTGCTTGTAATTGCTCACGGCCGTGTCCGTAAACTAAGTTTATCTCCCTAGAACCAAGTTCTTTAGCATTATCAATTACATGCTGAACCATGGGGCGAGCTGCAACTGAGTGTAAAACTTTAGGTAACTTAGAGCGCATACGGGTACCTTTACCCGCGGCTAAAATCACTGTAGTAAGGGCCATGAATCAGCATCCTGTCCTGTTCAGCCAGTTAATGATACTGGCATTCTTTCGTAAATGATGGTCATTTTATGCAAATTATCATCGTTACGTAAGCACTTTAATAATCAATTGGGATTAAAACTTTCGCTTAATTTTTATGTTACTGCCGTCGTGATTCTTCACCAGCAATAATTCGCTCTCCAAAAAGCAGAATTATTACTTTCTTTGCAATCATGGCCTCCCCCGCAAATAGCTCAAGCCATTGATTTTAAATTAAAAATAATTTTTATTAATTTTGGCATAACTTTTGATAACAATTGTTCAGCGTGAAAATAAAAATCACGCAACAAAACCCTAGATATTAACAAAAAAGTAAAAGGTCAATCATGGCAAATCATAACTCTATCAATGCTGATGCAATGGAAACTGTACAAGCTTTTGAAATCATTGAAACGTCTGAAGCTACAGCGATCGAAGAAATGGGCGCATCTAGCACCATCGGTGCAGGTTCAACGTGTTCACAACAAACGATTCAAGCTAACTAATTTAACCGCTTAACAAGGAGTCAACAATGTCTGACGTAAAACAACCTGAAGTATTTGAAGTAATCGAAACTAATGAAGCCACTGCACTAGAGGAAATGGGCGCATCTAGCACAATTTCTGCTGGTTCAACGTGTTCACAACAAACGGTTCAAGTTAACTAATTTAATCACTTAATAAGGAGTCAACAATGTCTGACGTAAAACAACCTGAAGTATTTGAAGTAATCGAAACTAATGAAGCCACTGCACTAGAGGAAATGGGCGCATCTAGCACAATTTCTGCGGGTTCAACATGTTCAAAGCAAAACCTGCAAGTTAATTAATTCTCTATTTAGGGAATGTCTGATAACAAAAATAGAACTGCGCAAACTTAAGCTTTGGAAATCATTGAAGCAACTGCTCTAGAAGAAATAGGCGCTTCATGCACCATTTCTTATGGTTCAACGTGCTCAAAAAAACTAAGTGCGCATACTAGGCTAACTAAGCACCCCGAATGAAGAATGAAAGTTAGTCCTAGCAATAACAAAATGCCGGTAACGTTGTGCAAAAACTTATCGGCACTTTTATACAACGACCTACTTTACTAGGAAATACCATGGAAAGTAAAATTTTTCAGATTAGACCCGATATTTTCGTTAAGTCAGGTCCTGGGAGGATACGCATCCAGCGCCAAGGGCAAAATTATATTCTTAAAGTACCCGCCAATGTCGCGGATTGCTTATTTAATTACATAGACTTAACTGATGGCGAACGGACTTTTGCAGAAGTGATAGCGCAAATCCCCTCGCTCTTTCATGATTCGGTGCGCCAATTTCACGCATTTTTGCTCTCAAAGAACCTCGCATTCGAAGTAAAAAACTCTTTTTTTCATACGCATAAAGAGCTGTCCGAGCTCGGCCGTTATTTAGCGCAATTTCTACCTGATCCAATAATTGGTTACAACACCTTTGCCGAACCACATTATTTACTTGTTGGAGACGGACACAGTCTTTTTAGCTGTATAAAAAGCTTAGCTAATCTGGGGATACGCGCACTGGATGTCGTTACTACAGATCAATTTCCTGAGTACGCTCATACTGAAATGGTCGATGCATTTAACGACAGTAAAACATGTGTCGATGCACAGATAGCTATATATGATTCTTTTGATTCAATTTTGTTTTCAAAATATGGTCGAGTTTTACATTTACAGCAACACTTCGACAAAACACTCTATGAATTCGTCGAAAAACAGTCTGACTTAGCCCAAGCCTCACTGTTACAAGGCTATCAAAATGGTAAGCATTTGTTTGTGGCTAACCATCTTCACAAACACTACTGCAATTTATCCCCAAACCCAGATCAAATAGTTTCTCCAATGTGTAATTTGGTCGCTGGTGCAACGTTTGCGACGTGTGCTTTTGATCACATTACTGATGTTTGTGCTATCAAGAATGGGCACTATGTACACTATGATCTCGAAGCTTTTGGACATTTAAAACAATCTCGCCAAGTGATCATGACAAGGACATCGGAAATAGCCGCTTCGGATCCATGTTTGTTTGATGCTTTTAGTGCCTTGGAAGATTTTCTAAACCAACCACTTTTTCCATTACAAAATTTATCGGCTGTAAGCCATCCTGCGAGCTACATCAATATTAAGTCCGTTAATTTTTCATACATGTATGACGATGTCGAGTTTAAAACCCAACTCTTCGGTATTGGCTTTGACGAAAACGAATGTCTTCAAGACATAATGGAAAGTTTGCTTATCAAACAAGGGGTGTGGTTTAAGTTCGATCAACGTCAACAGCAAGCTGCCAAAGTAAGAACTCACTATGAGTATTTCAAGAACCAATTGGCAACCGCGAATTTAGTTCCTCACAATGACAGTGAAGAAATGCTCACCTCCGTTTGGAGTAAAAAAGCTGAATACGTTGATTTCTGTATTCAAGCGACTTACGGCGACAGTACGCAAATTTCTGTCTTGTCTTGTCAGAAAAACCTTTGGATAAAAGCTCAAGTAAAAAATTGCGCTGTGATTCTCCCCATTTATAACACCGTCACTGAGATGGATGTTGAACGTATTATGCTCAAATTATACTTACAAATTTGGCTATCGCGTCGTAATGATTTAATTCAAGAATCGGTGTTGATCTTACCCCACAAAACATCTCTGTTTAATGAGGAAATTGCTGATGCAAAAACTCATCAAGCTGCATAACCATATCGATAATCATAATAAAAGTAGTGCTATCCCAATTGCTGTGCTTACTAGTTTCGATACACCTATTGCAGCGCCTTTATATGTGCTAATTACACCCACTGTGTTAGCTATTTTGCCATTTTCAAACAGTGTTGCTGAGAACTTTCAAATAATCAGAGAACTTTCTGATTCATTTGAAGTGTTCCCAACATTTGAGCGCCGCTGGCAGTGGAATACTGTTTTACAGTTGCAATTAGATCAACTTCTTGCAACTTTACGTAGCCAAATCGCAAACAATGGATTACAGCCAGGGCAGTTATACATTTATTTAAATAGCAGCTTTCAAAGAAAGTATTTTCCGGCCAAAACGTCCCTATCGTCTGGTGCTGGGCTTGGCGTGCCGTCTAAAAGCTCCGTATTTAGAGAGCATAATCTAAAAGCCGCCATGATGGAAAGAGCATATGGCCCGGATTCAGTTCAAAATCTGCTGTTGAATTTTGATGCCAAAGCAGGGTTGTGTTCTTGCTTTAACCCTCATAATAACCTGTTAGGCATTGGCCGAGGCAGTAATCGACAAGAAATGCTTCGAGGGGCGATATACGAATATTTAGAACGCAATGCGGGAAAACATATCCCCTCAGATGCTGTACATGCTCCTTACAACGATATTGCAGCACAAGCATTAACACCGGAAGAAGTGTTTGGTGTGCTGGAACAACGAGATCCCGAGTTGTTTCCCAATTTTTGCCCCAACACAGCCATTCCTTGGCTAAAAGTAACACTACCGGTTTCAGGTGAAGAAAAGCTAATACCTGCACAATTAGTCAGCTACATGGTGAATTATGAGCAAGTTTTTACCTATAACCTTAACAGTAATGGCTGTGCATTAGGCAATACGGTTGAAGAAGCAGCATTGTTTGCAATGTTAGAAGTGGTTGAACGCGATGCATTACTCTTGACCTGGTATACAAAATCAGCGCCAAAGCGAATCGATTTGCAAAGTGACGTACCGAGCCGGATCAGAGAACTTGAGTTATTACTTAATATGCGCGGTTATGAGGTGTGCTGTTTTGATATTTCGACTGACATTGAATTACCCACTGTGCTTGTGGTGTTACTCGGCAAAAATGCCGACACCTTAGCCGCATTTGTGACGGCCGCCTGTCACTTTGATGCTGGTGACGCCTTAGAAAACGCCCTTGCAGAGGCTAACTCCCTCGTTACCGTATGCGCACGCAATTTCTTTACCAAAGGCTATGACTTAAAAACCGTAGAATCAGAACGCAAACAAGCAGCAAGAGATGCTCAATATTTTTACTATGGATACAAAGAAAACTTACCTCAATTGTCATTTCTCTTTGACAACCCAAGTTCACTGTCCTACCTCAAATTCGTTGATAGTTATCCCATTCCAATGTCCGGCGTACAACGTACCTTCGACGCTATGGTCATGCGCCTAAAATCTTTGGATTACCAGTTAATTCTTTGTGAAAACACCCCAGATCATATCGCGAGTTTGGGCCTGTATTGTGTTCGTGCCTACCTACCGACACTGATTAATTTGGTCTTTGGTGATGTGCCAATCTTTGTTTCTGAAAATAGAGTATTGAAGGCACATTTAGTTAAGCCATGGATCAAAAATGTAGCAGTTGACCGCTACCCAACATTGCATCCTTTAGGATAACCGCCATGACTAATTGTATTGACAATGCTTTAGCGATAAATGAATTTGCATTTCGCTATCTATTTCCAGAAAGTGCACGCAAACAACAATGGCCATTAGATTTATGGGAGCAAGAACAACAAGTTAGGTTCTTGCCGGCGATTGAACAGCGGGATCTTTCCGACTTATTCAAACGCTGTATCACAGGGAGCCAACCAAAGTCAGACTTGCTGCAGCGTGTCTTAGCGAGTTTATTTCATACGCACTTTCCCTTTACACTGACACCAAAGAGTCCATATGGATTTCATGCGGCTTACCCCTCACCACGCTCTTATTATCCTTTGAGTTTTGTAATTCATTTAGTGGATGATCAATACAGCCGTACTTTCCAACTTGATTTGGTTAATTGGAAATTACTGGTTTTAGAAGAGCGCGTGGTAACTCAACATGACTTAAACAATACATGTCACGTCGTCATTAAAACCGATTTTACAAAATATAATGAACTTTATAACTTATTTAGAAAGTCTCTTTATGCGCTTGAAATCGGACACTTTATTGGTAGCTTTTCGGAAATAGCAGCGACCCATGGTTTAAACGTCAGCTTCAATAACAAGAGTAATGAAATATCCTGTGAGATAACCGATACTGACCAGAGCGTTCAGCTTCGCCCGTTGTCATCACTCATATCGCAATTTCGTTTCAGAAATTCAGGCCGTTTTAATTATGGTTTATTTCCGAGCCAAGTGCATATTTCGAGAGAGTTTGTGAGCAACTTAAGTCAGGTTATCTCCGCAGCACTGCTCAGTGCAAAAACGGTCTTTTGCCCTGCATTGGTCGATAAAATCTCTCTCAAAGCGTGCTTTGCTAAAACCAGTGACTATGAAGCTGGCTTGTATGAACACCATCAAAATCAGTTTATTAAGACACAAGCTGGAAACTACATTGCCGTTTGTGAAGACAACTTCAACTACCACAATTTTTCATTTAAGTTCATCCCAATCATTTTATTTATATGTGTTGAAAAGTACGCATTTAATGCCAACCAATCTGAACTCATAGCGTTAAATTCAGCACTTGGCTTTATTAGTCAAAAAATCATAAACCATCTGACAGGCCAAAATTTATTTGGCCGACCATTTAGAAGCTACGATCAATTTTCGATTGATCACATGCTAAGCAATAAAGAACAAAACAAAACAGCTTATTACGGTTTGCTAATAGGTAAGAATCGCGGTTCAGAAACACTTGGAGTATTAAGATGACACTTCCATATATTGTTGTGCGTTCGAACAATGTCGCATTAAATGCTTTAGACCCAATCATGAGCTCAACAGAAATAAACCAACTTATTGTTGATATCAATGAACTCGAGTCCAGTATAAAAAATCTAAAAGATGAAACTTGCGACCGCATTTTTAGCGTTGCGAGCTCTGATGATATCCATCGCAATAGACTTATTGCTTTAAAAAGAAAAATATTTTCAAATAAAGACATAGATAAAATCTATGCGCAATATATCGACCTTAAAGATCTCGACCCTGGTTTAGAAAAATGGTTTTTGCTCGTTGCTCGGGTGATGGAAAAGAAAGATCAACTCGTTGATCTGTTCGAGAAATCAAAATCATCCTCACGGCAAGAAATTAGAAAATATGCTCGCAACGAGCAATTCCAAAAAGGCATTTCCTTTACCCGCGGCGATATTAGTGGTGCCCTAGAAAGATACCAATCTTACGCCGAACCAACTAATAAAAAGCAATTAAATGATGAAGATACGATTATCAAATATTTAAATAGAGCGATAACAAAAGTAAGTCCATTTTCATCATTTACTTCTATCGGCTTTTCAAAACTATCTAATACTGTATCGGGCAGTTTGGCAAGAACATCAGATATCAACGACAAATTCAGCTTCGATCGCTCTGTCTTTTTAAAAGTCTACGAGCGTATCATCAAGCTACATAAACACCTGTTTAGCTTTAAATTCTCGGCCAATCATATCTCCAATGAACAACATGCTGTTTTTTATACATTTATGGATAGAAAAGAAGTTTATCCTTATCGAACCTCAATGGTTAAGGCTCAGCTTCCACAGTCGTTCCTTACAGATAATCATACTTGGCGTTCGATTGAACGTATAATTGACAGTACCTCTCCTGGTGCAGTCACCGATAACGTCATTGACCAATGGCTTGATGCTGGCATCTTACTATATAGACCAAAACTCAATGACCAATCGCCGGATATCATTGCCGAGCTAGAAGCGATTTTGGCTCCGCTAGTCAGCATAGCACCTTCTTTGCATGGCCCATGGGAATCACTGCGTAAAATTCTGACCCTAAAGCAACAACTGACATCAGCTACGCACTTGTCCATGGCCCACATTGTGCAAAATATTAATGATGAAATTAATGTACTTGCAACGTCGGTCGGTTATCAAACCATAAAAACCGGTGGACTGGTTTATCACGACACATTCCATCCCACCATATCTGACGTAGAAACGGAAAAAATCGCGTCATTAGGGCAACAAGTGAACGAATTTATCACGACTTATGTTGGCGGGAATTACGACACAGGTATATCCAGCAATGTATTCAACTTATTACGCTCGAATATCAACCCAAATTTAAGTTACTCAATCTTTGAGTTTTATGACATTGCAACACACGTCATTAAAAATGCAGGTCAAGATACACAAAAGTCTAGCAATGCCGAAAAATTGTTATCGTTCTTTGAACAAATTTGGCAACATCGCGGCCAAGACGTTTTCTATTTAGATGATAAATCGCCTCAGTCGAGTGAACATCCTTTTTCCGCGTATGGCCATGTGATTGGAGACAAATTTGTTTTGAATTGCACTGACAGTGGTTATCTAAGGGTTTTTTCACGTTTCTTTACTTTTTCTGACAACCCTGAAATATTAACCGCTTGTACCTCTGCTTATGCAGACAAACTCGCTGAAGCGTATGACATATACGATACATTTGGCTTTAATACCGCTCACAGACCTCGCCTTTGTCACAACCGCATTTGGTTAGACGATTTTGACGCAAAATTACCGTCCGATTTGCAATTAAAAGACCTTGAACTTCGCTGGGGAGCCGAACAATCGCAGCCCATGCTATATAAAGTAGGCGGCGAAGCACCACTACAAATTCACCATACAGCACTCTTTATTTCACAGCTTTATCCAAAGTTACTTGAACTCATTATGCGTTTCTCAATGAGTAATGATCCTTGTTACTTCGCAACGCGTTTTGGCATTTTCAACTTGGTAGTCAGCTCACAAGATTCTAACTGCATCAAAATCCCCCGCGTGATGTACAAAGACCTTGTAGTTTCGCGCAAACAGTGGTGGCTTGCTAAAGAAAATTTACCACTACCGTTATCAAATGAAGATCCTATCGCTTACTTTTTACGGCTTAATCAATGGCGCATTGCCCAAGGTATTCCACATCGTGTGTTTATCAGAAGGCATGTTAAAAGCAAAGTGTTAGACAGGGATATTTCTAACGCGAAAAAACCGCTATTTATTGATTTTGCCTCTGCCGTTTTAGCGAGACCGATCACCCGCGTTCTTAAATCGGAGTTTGATTACATCTCGATTGAAGAAATGCTTCCAGACCACACCGATAACTTTGTCGTCGATGGGGAGCATCGTTACGCCTCCGAAATAATATTTGAACAAATTCATAAGGATCACGTATGAGCCAAGTCGATTTCACTTCAGCAGATGTAAGAAAGAACCTCATCCGCTTTTCAATTCCCATGCTACTGCTTTCCATTTTGGATTATTTAGCTGTATTTGTTGATTTGTCGTGGCTTTTAGCCATGTCTGAACTGCAACAATTACCCACATCATTGAAATTATCTTTCACTGTCGTAGGCCTATTAGAAGCCGTGTTAGCGGGTACGCTCTCAGCAGTTTATATTTATGCCAATCAAGCGTATGGCAATAAGGACTTTAAAGCGGCACAACACTTAATCAATTATGGCTTTGGTATTGCTTTGTTAATTGGTCTTTTTGTGGGTGGCTGTGGCCTATGGTTTGGTGATTCTATTGTGGCCATGTTTGGCGTTGAAGAGATGATTCAATCACAAACGGTACGCTACCTCGATATATTTTGGTATGGCTATCCAATCATCTTGCTGTACATTTATTCAGGTCTCATCGCAAAAATGAGCGGTAACTTATCGGTAATTATTAAATTCCGAGTCGCGACGTTTTTCTTTAACCTCGCACTTACCCCCATATTTATTCTATATGGTCAAGCGCACAACTTAGATTTACTGCAAATGGCAGCTCTATCTACAATTTTGTCTCGCGCACTTGGTTTAGTTCTGGTGCTGTATTTAGTTAAACGCCATCAAGTTTTTCCGTTTAAACTCGCGATTGACTTTTTCCCTAAACCAGTTTTCAAACAATGGAAAGCGATGTACAAGTTGGGAGGCGCTGAAACAATCAATTCACTGTCACTCTCTTTATCGTTTTTCCTGTTTTTCTTAGCTGTGTCATATTTTCAACCAGGAGTATTCGAGACAGTTACTGTTGCGCAATACATGACAGGTTTCTTTCACTCTATTTTCTTGGGTGTTCTCAGCAGTTTAATTCCTTTTACAGCGCAAAATGCCGGCAACAAGAATCTCCACAATATTGATACAGGTGTCGAATGGATGACTCGATACACCTTTCTAGCATGCTTGGTCGTTGTATTACCTTATATGTTGTTTTCGTCTTATTTCGCCCAGCTGTTTGTGAGCGACCCGAGAGCGATAGCGGATATCAGCACCTACGTTTATTTCACGGCAATCCCTTGGGCTTTCTTAATTGCTTCTTTCCCTTACATATTCGCCATTATTGGCTTAGGAGATACCAAAGGCACATTGTGGTTAACAATATGGTCGATGTACATCGCTAATTTATTACCGTTAATCCTTGTACTGAACTTTGTTGGGGATTCGTTAGTTTATGTCGCGCTTGCTGAAGGCGGTGCTCACATTCTGACTTTCTTTGGCTGTCGCGCTTACTATTTATACCGCAAAAACAAAATTAGCCTGCAATGGCAACCTCTAACCAACACCCCATCACAGCACTCGACGAAAGAGGAGGCACTCGCATGAAATGTTTAGTTGCATGTAACGAACAAACACGCTCTATGTTAGTCGATTCAGGTCAATTCATGGCGTTTAATGTAGAAGATACGGTTACTCACATAGGGTTAATCGATCAGCCAGACATCCAATTTGATAAAACCGATCCAAACAATGCGACTCGTGTATTCATTGAAGTATCTGCTTTCTCATGCAATTACCGAGAAAAGTCACGGATGGTCAAAGCCGCATTACGCCAAGAAATTGGCTTCACCATACTTGGTTCGGAGTTCGTGGCCAAGGTGATTGACATTGGACCTGCGGTAACCGATTTTAAAGTTGGTGATCGTGTTATCGGCAACGGCTGTGTTGACTTACATATTGCACAGCCAGGGTTATCAACTCAACGAGCATCTTCTCAGTTGCAAATTATTGCGCAAGAGAAACTTATTAGCATCCCTCATACAATGTCTGATACCGTCGCTGCCGCATTTAGTGTCGGAGCCCAAACTGCCTACTCTATGGCGAATCGTTTACCCACCAAAGAAAATGAGCATGTTTTAATTACCGCAGCCACGTCAAATACCTCTCTGTTTGCCATCAAGGCATTGCTGAATAGAAATGTTCATGTACATGCATTGACAACCAATTCGAGCATGGTTGAACACCTCTCTGCTATGGGCGTGCAGCACATTTGTCTTATCAACAAAAATGGGGTGTTTGATGAACAACTTAAGAACTATTTGACCAGCAAGAATATTAAGTATTTTGATCACATCATTGACCCGTTCTTTGATGTCTATTTATGTAAACTCATTCGTCACATTCGCCGTTTTGGCAGCTACATCACCTGTGGTGTCGCACAACAAACCGCCACCTCCAAGTGTGACTCTTTTACAAGTCAGGGTTTACCCATGTCAGAAGTGTTTAGTTTAATTATTAGAAAAAGCATCAGTTTAGTGGGTAATAATTTAGGTATTACGGCTGATTTAAAAAATGCACTTGAAGATTACTCTGCAGGAAAAATTCAGGTCGACATTGACAAAACAGTCATCAATGGCGACTTGCAAAACTTTCTCACTCATACTTTTCAAGGTGTCAATCGCTTTGGCAAAGTGGTATTTGGCTACGGAAGCAGACCATGAAAAAGAGAAGCATGACTTTAATTTCCAGCATCTTAATGTCTACTGGATGTAGCTCAACGCCAAATGAAAATCCAGATGCTATTGTGGTCAATATAGATCAGGGGACTGTGGTAGTAAAAGTCGTCGACTTACCAATAGCAGAATCTCATCGCCTTAGTTACGCTGCGATTGGCAGTTGTGAACCGGAAGTAGAAATCACCACTACAGGCAAACAAACCAAGGCAAATCACATTAAAAACTGTCATGGCAAAGGTGATTACCAAGGGACTATTTTCACCTTGCTGGTCTCGCCACGCTCGGAGCTATCGCTGTATTTAAAAGCAGGCCAAATCGAACTACCAGAGGCTCATTCGTTAACTGAGCTACAACAGATTACAGCCTCTGTCAGTGTGGGGGGGATTAGTTCACGTCGTGGGAATGTGGCGATTAACCGTAGCAAATTGCTGGGTGCAAAAGCCGTATATCAAAATCAGGGGACTTTAAATTGGCAGATCTCCTTAAGTTATGGTGAAGTGGTGTTTAATTAATTCACGGACCTGTCAGCTATCCGCCAATTAATAATGTAGCTGATTAAAGCAGCTACATTATTGCATCACAAGGATATCTTTGGGCACCTTTGCTGCCATCTAATTATTCCCAAAAAAGGCTGTTCACAAGTTTAATGCCGCTCGTTTTAAGTAATTGACCGCTCTTGGGCAGGCTTCATAATCGGTCTCAACATTGTTGAGGCCGATTTTTATATCTGAATTCTCTAAAGAGTTGCAGCGTTAGGGATTGCTCTGCGAAGAGACCGTTCGATTCAAACTGTCTGTGACCGACTGGAATTCGCGTTTCCTGATTCCAAGGGCGAGCTCCCTCCTTTAGCGACAAGTAGTATATCAAGAGCAAAGAAAAACTGGGCGTTGAACCCATGCGTTATTTATTCAAACTCACCGCAGCTCAATGGGATAAACAAAGTGAATTTGAGCAATGCTGTGGCTTGAAACTTATAAGCGTTGAGGTTACTTACTTCAAAACTCATGATACTGAAAGTAATCGCGCCTTTGGCTATGCTCAAAAATCAGCGTCATTTCCTTCAGTACTTGCTGTCACATTGATGTCCACTAGAACTCATTTGGTTTTTGATGCTGCTTTCGGGCCGGTGACAGAAAGTGAAATCTCTTATGCACAACAACTTGTCGGTTCAGCACCAGAAAAATCTTTAACCCTGTTTGACCGAGGTTTTATGTCCGCTGAACTCTTCTCAAGCTGGCAAGGCAGCGGTGAAAATACCCATTGACTCACGCCAATTAAGTCAAAATTTAGATATGAGATTCTGGAGTCCTACAGCGATTATGACCATCTCATTGAAATGCCCACTTCACCTCAAGCACAAGAGCAATACCCCATTTAGGAAGACTTGGAAAGCGAGGCTTGTGCAGCTCCCGTCACCGACAGGTGAGATAAAAGGATTTATCACGTCTTGCTTGTGCCCTGAGAAATACGCGTTAAAAGAGCTAGTCGATGTTTACTGGCAACCCTGGGAAATCGAACGTGGTTATGGTGAACTCAAACAATATCAACTGGTGAACAAACCGTTGTTGAGAAGCTTGAAGAGTGATGGAATATACCAAGAGCTTTGGGGAATACTGACGTCATACAACATTATTCGTCTAGAAATGGCTGAAATGGCAAAGCAACACAAAGTGGAACCGTTACGAATTAGCTTCGTCAATGCGCTCTATCTGATACAGGATGAATTTAATTGGTCGGATAGCGCAGAGACGCCCCGGGCGCAATACCTAAGGCGCTGAAAACGCTTCGAGATAACGGTAAACGGTTAATTCTACCAGAAAAGAGGAAAAGGAAACCTTACCCAAGAGCGGTATTAAGAAAAGCGGCGAAATATGCTGCACGTTCTAGAAATAATAATAATGCCACTCGCTCTTAAGCGAGTGGCATTACCTGAGCGGAGGCCTTTAATTTCTTTGCCTAAATGACTAATAGTTCAGATACATCTGCTGACGTAATTGATTAATTTTGCCGTCATTTTGCTCATACAGTTTAGACAGTTGATAATTGTATGCTTGTCTTCCCAACGGCGACACATTGAGTAAGGGCAATATTTTATAAATAATGTTCAAAAGCCACCGATAGCCACTAAACTCTGTGGGAAACCCGCTCGCATTTCCATCCTGATCATAAAAGAAAGTTTTATGAAAATCAGATACTTGATCTACTTTTGCCAGTTTTTCTCGCGGATAAGGTGAACGGCAGTGAATATCCTTTTCTTTAGCCATCTGGGTATAAGTGAGAAAGTACCGGATCAATAATGAACTTAATTGACTTTGCCGACTATTTTCTTGTCCAAGCTTGTCAATTAACTGAGTCAGCCAACTATCATATTGCGCTTTTTTGGCCTGAAATTCTGTTTCTATTTTATCCATAATTTGGACTTGTTGTGTTTGTTCTAGGCTGTGATGCCAAAATACAAAATTGGAGTGATAGGACAAAAAACCAGAATATTCCTTGAAAACCCCATCCACTGAAGGGACTGGTGGGTACGATGTTGCTAATAACATTAAAAGTTCAAATGTCAGCTTTTCCAGACTGACCTTACGATCTGCACGATTTCTGATTATAAAACGCGAGAGTTCCTGCTGAATTGAAAAAATACTCTTGAACTGTAAAACGCTTTCGAGTTTTTCAGCCAACACCATTTCACTTATGTAGCCCTGTTGAAACGTATTGTTTTCAGCGAGTTGATCACTCTCTATAGTGACATTTTCAACTTTACTTAGAATCGCATGAGTGCGTTTGTACCCATCAATATCATACTGTTTCGATGGAAACTCAGAAAGAAATGCGACGATAGCCTTCAACGTTAACGTTTTAACTTCTTCACTAAAAAAGTAGTTTTCGGTACAAAATGTCAATAAGAAATGTGGGCCAGATTTCCAATCGCGTGTCACGGTCCAAGCAAAATAATTTTTCACTGCAAGCGCATTGCTCAACGGGGCCAACAATTGTTCGTAAAGTTGCTCATCGTTTGAGTTGTAAAAGATCTTAACTTGCCAATATTGCATCAACCTCTCCTTGATCATTTAGTGCTAGAAATGAAAAGTGACGGATCACTGCTTCTTTGAATGGCGCTATCCCAGCACGATTGAAAGACATATGTAAGATACTATTGAATACTTCGATAAGTTCGCTGCCAGCCATACCGCTTAGCGATTTGCTTAGCTTATTGAGCTCGTTTTTCAGTGGCGTCAAATGTTGTGGATATAATTGCTGAGCTTCATACTGACCAACATAACCTTGGTAGATTGTTCGATGCTGCACATATTTTTCACTGACTTTATTAGTGACAAATGAAACTTCACTTTCAACATTTAGACCCTCTAAGTTTAGCAACTTACTCGCCTCGAGTTGAAGTTCCTTGGCAACCTCATGGAATACCAGACAGTAGCCAAAAAGGAGTTGCTCAAGCCTACCTGAGCAAGTATTTAAAGCATCCAATATGTTACGAGTATCCCAACAAAAGAATGCTTCGCAATGTGCAATGCCGTTTTCACCGCCATAGCGAGTCAGCTCAGGCTCATAAGCGATTTCTTCAACATGACCATTTTCATACCAGCATATTTGCTCATCTGCTGCAAAGTAACGTTGATAGTTTTTATAATATTCACCTGCATTCAAGCTGCTTATGAAGTGGTTTTTGTCCCAATAGGTGACCAATGCCTTCCTAATAGCGGGTTCATGTTGTTCGTTTTTAAAGCGAATCCTGATATGCGGACCTCCTAACCAATAGCGAATAAAAAACAATTCAGATTTAATTTCTGGTGCTAAGTTTGCATTCAAAAAAGATAATAATTCGTTGATTTTATTATAATCATGAATAAAGAAATGCAATGATTTCCATCTACTCATAGTAATTCTCAAAAAAAAAGGCAGAGTAACTCTGCCATCGTGACTTAATCAGCTCGAAGTGAATCGCAAGGTTGTTTTGCTAACACTGAACGCGTTGGAATGATAATTGCGCCTAGCACAACTGCAGAAACGGCAAGCGGGACACCAACAAAAACCATTGCTAAAATAAAGGAGCTGGTATCAAGAATGGATTTGATCGGACCAACTAAGGGTACGGCGCAGATCAACCCCAAGATCAAACCAATGATAAGTTGCTTACCCCCTCTTACTAAAAACAACTTACGTACATTTAGTTTTGTGGCGCCAAGTGCCCGTCGGATGCCAATCTCTTTGGTTTTCTGAACCACTGTTTTGGCCATAACACCAAAGATACCACTGGCAGCAAGCACTAAGGCAACTAAACCAAACAGTACAAAGATATTACTGATAAACGAAATGGCTGCGGTATTTTGGTCAATTAAACGCTCATAAGGTTTAACAAGATATGCAGGTACAGCTGAGTTTAATCTACTGACGACTTGATGCAGTTGCTGTTTAGCCGCTTGTTCAGTCCCTTGATATTCAACAGCAAGCATCATATCTGCGCTGCTATTTTGGCTTAACGGCAAATATAGCGTCGGGCCTTTCGCATTCGCAGTATACGGCTGACCGTGGATAACATTCTGCACGACACCAACAACAGTGAGCCAGTTAGCACCTCCTTCTCGGGTACGAATATGAAATCGTTTACCCAGTGCAGATTGCTGCGGCCAATGTTTGTCAGCAAATGACTGTGTCACTATAGCAACTGGTTGCGTATCTTTCTGGTCTTGGCCACCAAAATATCGTCCAGCAACTAACTTCACATCTAGATTGGCAAGAGAGCTTGGAAATACGATGACAGTATTAGCCCGTGGAAAGTTTCTTCCATCGTATTCCTCTCCTTCTACAATATAGTCATTTTGAAATGCCCACACACCAGGCAAACTGCTCATCAATGCCGTTTTACCAAATGTTGGGTTATTCTCTAAACTATACGCCAAATCTGACCAGTATCGCCACTGAGCGTCCCTTTGGTTTTGCGATCTCTGATCTAAAGTGATTTTTGCGGTTAACGCCCCTTCTGTTTTGGCACCGTAATTTGTCACCGTCGCTTGCAAGGTAGATAGTCCCAATAAAGCGGCAATCACTAAAATTGAGGTAGTCAGGAAAATTTCAGATACGACTAATACGGCACTGACTCGCGTGGCATTTTTACTATCCCCACTGCGCCCACCATCTCGTAAAATAGCATTGAAATCGGTTTTCATCGCACGCATTCCGGGCAACACACCTGCAAAGAATACACCGATCATGACGAGGATGATTACAGCCACAAATGTTGTTTCATCAATACCAAATTGCCACCAATAATAAGGTACGTCACCAGTAAAATTTGCTGTAGCAGGACCGGTTAGCATTAATCCAATTGCGGCAAGTCCTAAACCAACCAACGCCCCAGCGAAGCAAAGAATGCCACTTTCAAATACCATCAGGCTGATTAATCGACGTTTCGGCGCACCGATGGCCACTCTAACTGCGGTCTCTCTTGCCGCTTGGCTTGCCCGAGCAAACAGTAAATTGCCAATATTGATAAAAGACAGCAACATTGTTAACGCTACAACCCCAGCAATAGCCAAAATGAAATCCATCGTACCCTGGCCAATTGCGGATATTTGAAAACTATCAACAAATGCGCCCATATAAGAATTCGTTTCCGGATAGGAAAGTTCTTGGCGTTTCATAATTTGCGTTACTTCCGCATTCGCTTGAGCAACCGTCGAATCTGCATTTACTCGTGCATAGCCCGCTAGGCGTTGACCCTCTCCACGTTTCACCATGGCTGCGGATTGTGTTAACGGCAGCCAAATTTGACTATTACGCGGGAAAGAATAACCTTCAGGCATAACACCGATAATGCTGGCAACTTGTCCATCGACTTGCACCGTTTGACCAATAATCGCTTCTGATTGAGCAAATAGATTCACCCACATCGCGTAACTAATGACCACAACAGGTGCTGCACCTTGCTTCACTTCTTGGAAAGTAAAACTACGTCCTTTGAGTGGTTGAGTACGAGTAAAAGCAAAAACTTCTGGTTCTACCCATGATGCGTTAAAGCGTCTTACTGCTTCACCTTGTGAGACATTGACGTAACCTTCGCTGTAAGCACCTATTTCCTGCAACGAATTGGTATTCTTACGGATCTCTTCAAAATCATGTAAAGAAATACTTGGATTTGCAATATAATTACCGTAAATAACACCTGAAATGGTGACGATGCGTTCGCCATCTTTAAACGGCAATGCTTTAAATGAAATGGTATTTAGAAAGGAATACATATAAATACATAATCCAAACCCAATTGCGATAACTGCGACAGTAAGCAAAGTAAATAACTTTGATTTAAACAAACGTCTCAATGCATACTTAAAATCGTCATAAATGCCCATATTGCCTCCTTATGCTACAGAACGTTGCAAAGCAATGGGCTTATCACTGACTATTTTCCCATCTGCCAGCATAATGATCCGTTTTGCACATTCCGCGGAGCGAGGGTCGTGCGTTACCATACAAATAGTCGCGCCTTCGGTATGCAATTTATCCAATAAAGACATCACCATGTCCGTATTTTCCGAATCAAGGTTACCCGTTGGCTCATCAGCCAGAATTATGGTCGGGTTACCCGCTATCGCTCTGGCTATTGCAACGCGTTGTTGCTGACCACCAGACAACTGGGAGGGGTAGTGGCGAGCTCGATGTACCATATTGACTCTGCTTAACGCTTCATGCGCCATTTTTTTCCGCTGCTCTCGTGTTAAATCATCACGATAGCTCAGTGGCAATTCCACATTCTCTTCCACAGTTAAATCACCTATCAGATTAAAGGCTTGGAAAATGAAACCTATATGCCTATTACGGATCATCGCTCTTTCATCATCGTTAAGATCAACGACATTATTTCCCGCTAAATGATATTCACCACCCGCGGGAATATCCATCAACCCTAAAATAGACAAAAGTGTTGACTTGCCACACCCTGAAGCGCCAGAAATTGATACATATTCGCCTTCTGTAATGGCAAAACTGATATCTCTTAGCGCATACGTTTCAACTTCTTCTGTTCTAAACACTTTATTTAATTGGTTTATTTTAATTATTGTTTTGCTATCCATCGTTAGCTCCTAATTCGAATGTTTTGATGGTTATCCCAGGATGAAGTGTCAGAGATAACGATTTGATCCCCTTCTTCTAGTCCGTCAATAATTTGGATACGATCGCTGGCACCTTGGCCAAATTTAACGACAACACGTTCAATGGTTTGACTTTCTTTATTAATTTTATAAAGACTGGTTATAGAGTGACTTTGCGAAAATGTAGGTCTTGCGACACTCAGAGCGTTTGGTAAGTAGGCAACTTCAATATCACCTTCTATGCTCAGATCAGGTCGTGCGTCACTTGGTAATTGCTCATTCAAAAGTACGTCAACTTTAACAACCCCATCACGAACAGACGGGTCAATGCGTAGCACCGAGCCAACGATTTTATTGTTTCGGGTATCTATCGTCACTTTTTGACCTAATTGCACAGCACCAATTTGAATTTCGGGAATAGATAAAACAGCATATAACTCATCTTGCTTTGCAAGCTTAGCGATAGGTTCACCTTCAGAAACTTTTTGCCCCGCATTATTTGGAATTTCTTGTACAACCGCATTCATAGTTGCCCTAAGCGTTAAACCTGCCACTTGCTGTTGTACTTTTTCTAACGTATTTGCCATTTTATTCAGCCGCGCTTGATTGGCGTCGTTTTGCGCTTTGATAGCTTTTTTGAGTTTTTCAAAACGGACAATTTCAATTTCCCAACGTTCCTTATACTGCTCCATTTGTAACTTGGTCCGTTTATAGTCAATGAGAGAAATGGCCCCTTTACCTTTCTCAAGCAGCTCACTTTCAGCATCAAAGCGCAACTTGACCGCGTCATAGGCGCTTTTTGATTCCAAAGTCATGGCCTTTTGATCAAGTAATTGCGATTCATTAGCTGCAAGTTGAGCTTTAATATCAGATTCTTGCGCTTCATATTCCCACTGCGCTTCCTCGCGCTCACGTACCAATTTCGGATTAGAAAGCTCAAGTAAAGCCTGCCCTTCCACTACGGCGTCGCCAGCCTTAACAAGCACTCGCTCAACATGCCCATCAACTCGGGAAGACAACCATCGGACATTGTTCGGTGCCAAGATACCGGGACCTTTCACGGAAGCTTTAAACTCACCCTTTTTTACATTACTAATAACGATGGAATCCCTATCCACATGGAAACCAACGGTTGCAAGACTTTTTGTGACGAAGAAAACGCCGAGTACGACCAGCACCAAACCTGACGAAATATATACCCTGTATTTTTGCCAGATACTTGGTTTCTTCTTTTTAATAAATGTATCCATTAATACCTCACCAAACTTGATTTACTTTTATTATTTCCAATCAACTTTTCATCAAATGAGTTACAACTAAACATGAGATCATATTTACGCCTTTTAAAATCAAGCTTGCCTCTACTTAAACCCAAATGATTCATTACATCAAAGATTGAAGAAGACCTACTCATAGTGTAACGAATTAACATAGCTTCTATTCTTTCTGTCAACCATTCCAAATGGATGGGCTCAACACACACTCTGGAAACGTGCTTTATAATCTCTTCAATTTCTTCACTGCGTGAATCAGTTGAATTTACTTTGCTTTCGTTTCCAATCAAAAAACCATCGAGAGATTCATCCAGACCCGGAATATATTTGCAAAAATACAAATCATCATTAACTCTGGCTTTAAAACGCATTGAATCAAGAACACTGTATAGCTGACGCACATTACCGGGCCATAAACGCGTACTGAAATTTTCAACAATTTGATTGAAATCGCTGATCTGAATTTTCAGATTGTGTTTGTCAAAATACAAAGCAATCAAGTCGCTGAGTTCGTCCAGGCGTTGCCGAAGTGGGGGAAGAAAAATATCTATCCCCTTAATTCTCATCAATAAATCCAGCAGAAATTTCCCTTCAACGACTAACTTTGAAAGATCGACATTAGTCGCCACAATTAATTGAAAATTGGCTTTTCGCTCGAGAGATTCTCCGACTCGAGTGTACGAACCATCATCTAAAACTCGTAGAAGTTTCTTTTGCGTTTCAATATTCAAACAATGGATTTCATCGAGAAAAAAGATTCCTCCTTCTGATTTTCCAACGGCACCATCTGAATCCTCTGTCGCACCAGTGAATGCCCCTTTTTTATGACCGAATATCATCGAATCTGCTACATCGTTATTAATCAAGGCACAATTAATAGAAATACAAGGCACACTGCCTTCTTTTTCCTTTCTGAGCTGGTGTATATATTTGACCAAAAAGCCTTTACCAGTCCCTGTTTCACCACTTATTAAAACTGGTATTTCGCTACAATTAGAAACACCAAGACATAAAGAAATAAGATTGTTAGGTACGATTACACCATCAGGATATTTATTGGATAAATATGACTTATCAAGAAAACCATTTTCAAAACAAAGATCCATAAACTTTTCCTCAAGCGAAAAATAAGCGAGAAAGCAACTTTATATATCACAACCTTTTGGGTCAGATACGATCTTTAACTTATTAGCGTCATTCTGACTCAAAAAATCTGACAAATATTCAAATATATATCCGCTATTAGTTTCTGATATAAATTTAACTTCTACAGCCTCTCGGTTAATGCAAACCCATGCTGGATCATGGAATTTAAATTTAATTTCCCTATCTTTCATAATTAAGACACCTTTTACTTTGGCCTCTCCAATGGTTAATAGGAGCTCACCCTCTTTTATCAAATCACCATCCTCTTTGGTTCTCGACAAAGTTGTACCGACAACACTAGAAGATATATTCTTTAAATTTCCGTAAGAGTCCTTGTAACCAATCAACCAATCGCCAACATCAACCTTCTGACTTATCGAAACATAATACTTCACATCGCTCCCATTTTCTGGAGCATAGATGTACTGGACAGATTGTGGCGATATAGATAATGAAGCACTTAGAGAGAAGCAAATTATTAAAAATATAAATAAAATTAATTTAGTTCGACTCATAGAAAGTTTCATTTGAATATCTAAAAGCTCCTTTTACTTAGTTACTTTCAGGCAATCCTGTTGGCTTTGATATGGTGGAAACAGTCGCTTGATTCTGTACTTGATTGGATAATGTTCCACCATTGATATGGTGTGTCACCATCATTGGTAACTGCTTAGAGTGGTTCAATACTTTTAGTGATTTCTTGTTAAGAACTGGCTTATTCATTTTTATTTACCTTCTAAGTTTAAGATGCCAATTGAGCAAATTCATTTGCACGACAATCTGCTTTCGCATTGACATAAAATTAAACCGGAACAGTAAAAAAATGTAATTATCAATCCTTATAATTACACGTAAGAATCAAAGCTAAGACCTTGTTTTTAAAGAGATTTAATTAATTACAAGATGGAAAGAACTAGATAAGGTAATTCATCATCTCTTTTTTCAAAAAAACCTTGTACCAACCTTTTTAACTAGGTTGTGGAATTACGCAACAAGTTCGAAGTGTGTGCTTTATAATATGATTAGGCTATCTTGAGAGGGAGGAATTTGCGTCATCGTTCTTTATGTTAGGAAGTGGGCTTCGCATAAATAAGAAGATTAGGTTTGACACCTATCAATTCTAATATCAGGGCGTTGTCCTTATCTACATAGTTTATATTTTCAATAAACTTGTCTTCAGAGTCAAAAAGAGATTCATAGTTAAGTTGTGGGTCGTCAATTTTAACGAAGTAAACTGTTTTCCCATCGGAATGGAAGAGCTTATTGCCGTATAAGCTAAAACTATGTTTGTATTGGCTTTCATTTGTTTTAAAGCTTCTCTTCTTACCAATTGCAATGTTAAATTCATACATCTCTCCTCTAATTGGAAAAACAAGAAAATCATTTTCACTAATTTGTTCAAACCACTGTGCATTATCAAAAGATAAAGATATTAACTTACCTTTGCTGGGATCAAATACTACAGCATAGTTCGCTAAGTTTCCCTCTTTAGTTAATATTAAACCAACATGATTATTATTCAGAAAAGTACTAAAATTAATTTTATTGTCGACTCGATGCTCTGACACAATCATTTTCGTCTCTAAATTAAATATGGCGAATGAACGTTCATTGACCAGCAAAGCCTCCGTACCATCTTTTGAAATCTTGATATCTTTGAAATTATCAAACGGCAGCTCTATGATCTGGGTCTCCTGTCCATAATCACGAATTAATCTAAACGGTGATTGGTTTTTATCCAAAAGAAACTTTGCACTGTCGGAAATAGCCAACAAAGAAACATGATCATTTGTTGCTTTGTATGTTTCGAGTTGATGAGTTGTTAAGTTTAACTTAAAGGTCTCACTTGAAAAAGGGTTAGTAATGGAGATTACACCGCCATTTTTTAAGAGGTAAGCAATGGAATAAGTTTCAACATTAAGCAGTTTGATGCCGTTAACTTGTTCATTTTTTTCTAAATCGTATCGAGAGAATGTGCCTTTTCGATTGTCATACCAGGTTACAAAGTTGTGCTCCAACAAGTTGATTGCCCACACTCTGTTACTGGTCGTAAAAAGCTTCTTCGCTTCCATTCCTTCAATATCGGTAACAAACACTTCGGAAAATTCAAATTGTACCCGTTCGAAATATACTTTCTGATTTTTCTCATCATAAAATAGAAACTTATCCCCATGAGAATTTAAGTTTGGTGATGTAAGTTGGAATTCTTCGCCGGTCTTAATATTACGAATAACCAGAGCAGATAACTCATCTCGCTTTCGGTAATCGTATTTTGAATAGACCAATTGGTCGCCTGAAATACCCCCCACGAGGAATTGTCGATTATCACACTCCATCACATGTTCGTGTGGCAAAGTTAGATTTTCATAATTCAATCGCCACAACTCACATTTGCCTTGGCTAGATACCTTAAAATAAAGGTAAGTAGTGGAAACGGACCACCCCGCAGGGACCAGCTCTTTCCCTGCGATTGATATTCTTTGCTCCTTACCTGTTTCTATTTCTCTGATGATGAGGCTAGATTCATTACTTTTACTCGAGTTAAACCCAAACGCGAGAAACTTCTCATGCGGATGCAATATCGGCAATAGGTATTGACCATCTACCCAAGATAATATTTGTTCATTATATTTTTTCGCGACAGGATTAATTGTCTTGGTTGGGACTACCCTGTCATGGCGGCTATTGCCAGCGGCTATAAACACATAGCCAGTAATAGTAACAACAAGTAACGTAATGATAGCTATCAGAATAATGCGTGGAGAGAACTGCCGCGCTTGAGCTTGCATTGCGGGTGTTATTTGCCAATCAGTACTTGGTTGAGCATTCGAGTCGTGGTAGATGATTGCTCTGTCTAAAAAGAGGCTATAACCTTTTCTGTAGTGCGTTTTTACTACGATACCAGGTTGATTCTCAGATTTAAGCACTTTTCGAAGTTCAGACATAGCCCGATTGATGGCGTTGTCATCTACATAATTTTGGCACCAGACATGATCAACCAAATCTTGGCGGGTAATAATTCTCGAATTGTTAATTAGTAAATAACACAGAATTTTAAACAACAGGGGTTCTAGTTCTCGCTCAATGTCACCATCAAATATAACCTGTCGCTTAGGATCTAATTCCCAAGCGCCAAATTTTATCGCCTTTACAGTCCGTGGAAAATTTACTTCATTCATGCGTGATGATGTCTATTTAAAAAACTTTAGAAACTTTCATGCAACATCGAGCTCATGATATTATCATAAGTAAAAATTAGTTACACAAATTCAATATACCACCAAACTCAACAACAATACAAAACGAAATTTTCTAAAATGACCAGTAAATAGCCTCATAACAAAGGTTGTCTGTATTGCGAGATTAAAGGACAAAACAGTTAAACTTATTGATGATTTAAAAACAAAAAACCCGCTCATGGAGCGGGTTTTCTTAGTTCACTAAGCTTACTTGCGTAGCTGGCGAATGATACGTAGCTGAGCGACAGCTTCAGCCAGTTGCATTGCAGCTTGATGATAATCAAGCTCATGCGCGCTGGTTGCAGCCATTTGTGCTTCCGCTTCACGTTTTGCAGCTTCAGCCGCTTGCTCATCAAGGTCTTCACCACGAATTGCAACATCAGCTAACACTGTGACGCCCTTTGGTAGGACTTCTAACGTGCCGCCTGCAACGTAGACGATGTGTTCAACACCATCAGCCATTACATAACGTACCATACCAGGTTTCAGGGTAGTCAATAGTGGTGCGTGACCTGGGTGGATCCCCAATTCACCTTCACTACCAGTCACTTGAATCATCGCTACGTCACCTTCAAAAAGGCGCTTTTCCACGCTTACGACATCAAGATGTACAGTCATTGTCATAACGACCCCCTATAATTACATGTTTTTAGCTTTATCGATCGCTTCGTCGATTGAGCCAACCATGTAGAAAGCTTGCTCTGGTAAATCATCATACTCACCGTTTAGGATGCCTTTGAAGCCAGAGATTGTGTCTTTCAGTGATACGTACTTACCTGGTGAGCCAGTGAATACCTCAGCAACGAAGAACGGCTGAGATAGGAAACGCTGGATCTTACGCGCACGTGTTACTACCAACTTATCTTCGTCTGAAAGTTCATCCATACCAAGGATGGCGATGATGTCTTTCAACTCTTTATAACGTTGTAGTAGTGTTTGTACACCACGCGCTGTGTCGTAGTGCTCTTGACCGATTACTAACGGGTCAAGTTGACGTGACGTTGAGTCAAGTGGGTCTACCGCTGGGTAGATACCAAGTGCTGCGATGTCACGTGAAAGTACTACTGTCGCGTCTAAGTGAGCAAACGTAGTCGCTGGCGACGGGTCAGTTAAGTCGTCCGCAGGTACGTATACCGCTTGGATAGACGTGATAGAGCCTGTACGAGTTGACGTGATACGCTCTTGTAGTACACCCATTTCTTCAGCTAGTGTTGGTTGGTAACCTACTGCTGAAGGCATACGACCTAGAAGTGCAGATACTTCTGTACCAGCTAGAGTATAACGGTAGATGTTATCTACGAAGAATAGTACGTCACGACCTTCGTCACGGAACTTTTCAGCCATTGTTAGACCAGTTAGTGCAACACGTAGACGGTTACCTGGTGGCTCGTTCATCTGACCGTAAACTAGCGATACTTTGTCTAGTACGTTTGAGTCGTTCATTTCATGATAGAAGTCATTACCTTCACGCGTACGCTCACCTACACCGGCGAATACTGAGTAGCCGCTGTGCTCGATAGCGATGTTACGGATAAGCTCCATCATGTTTACGGTTTTACCTACACCCGCACCACCGAATAGACCTACTTTACCACCCTTAGCGAATGGACAAACTAAGTCGATTACTTTGATACCAGTTTCAAGTAGTTCTACCGAGTTGCTTTGCTCTTCATAGCTTGGTGCTTCGCGGTGGATTGACCAACGCTCTTCTTCACCAATTGGGCCCGCTTCGTCAATCGCGTCACCTAGTACGTTCATGATACGACCAAGTGTTGCTGTACCAACAGGCACCTTGATTGGCTCGCCAGTACCTTGTACTTGCGCGCCACGACGTAGACCGTCAGTAGTACCTAGTGCGATACCACGTACTACACCGCCGCCTAGCTGCTGTTGAACTTCTAAAGTCAAACCAGCTAGGTCGCCGTCTGTTACTTTTAGTGCGTCATATACGGCTGGCACGTTGTCTTGTGGGAACTCGATGTCCACAACGGCGCCGATAATTTGGACGACCTTACCTAAACTCATGTCTATTCCTCTTAATAAACTTTGCCGAAGCGTTACACAGCAGCTGAGCCAGCCACAATCTCACTGATCTCTTGTGTGATTGCTGCTTGACGCGCTTTGTTGTATTTCAATTTCAGTTCATCCATCAGGTTACCGGCGTTATCAGTTGCGGCTTTCATCGCAACCATACGCGCAGCCTGTTCGGATGCTGCATTTTCAACCACGCCTTGGTAAACCTGAGCTTCAATGAAGCGAACCATTAACGTTGCCAAAATTGGCGCCGGATCTGGCTCATAGAGGTAGTCCCAAGTGTGTGAAGATACTTGCTGCTCTGCTTTTGGCAAAGGCAATAGCTGATCGATAGTTGGCTCTTGCTTCATGGTGTTTACAAACTTGTTGTACACCACGTATAAACGGTCAATCTTGCCTTCTGTGTATGCATCTAGCATGACTTTTACCGGACCAATCACGTCCTGGACAGAAGGTGCATCACCTAACCCAGCCGTTTTGGCGAGAATTGTACCGCCAAAGCGCTTGAAGAAGCCCGCAGCTTTGCCGCCAATGGCTGCAAATTCTGCTTCTACGCCCTTCTCTTTCCACGCTTTAACTTGTTGTACAACACGTTTGAACTCGTTTGAGTTCAAACCGCCACACAGGCCACGGTCGGTAGAGACAACGATGTAACCTACGCGTTTCACGTCACGTTCTGCTAAGAACGGATGACGGAACTCGAGATTAGCTTGAGCAACATGACCGATCACTTTGCGAATACCGTCAGCGTATGGGCGGCTTTGTGCCACACGGTCTTGCGCCTTTTTCATTTTAGACGCGGCAACCATTTCCATTGCGCTGGTGATCTTCTGAGTATTTTTAATACTCCCGATCTTGCTTTTTATCTCTTTTCCGCTGGCCATGACTCTTTCTCCGAATCAGGGTGAGTGTTGCCACTCACCTTTTAATACATTACCAAGTTTGCGTTGCTTTGAACTTCTCAAGAAGTTCTTTTAACTTCGCTTCGATCTCGGCGTTGTAATCACCTGTTTCATTGATACGAGTCATTAGCTCTGCGTATGTGCTGTTCGCATAAGCAATTAGAGAAGCTTCGAAATCGCCAATCTTGTTGATTGCAACGTCTTTCAAATAGCCTTTTTCTACTGCGAATAGCGATAGAGACATATCAGCAACAGACATAGGTGCATATTGCTTCTGCTTCATCAGCTCAGTTACACGCTCACCGTGGTTCAACTGTGCACGTGTTGCATCGTCAAGGTCAGACGCGAATTGCGAGAACGCCGCAAGTTCACGGTACTGAGCTAGCGCAAGACGGATACCGCCACCTAGCTTCTTAACGATCTTAGTTTGAGCTGCACCACCTACACGAGATACCGAGATACCCGCGTTAACCGCAGGACGGATACCCGAGTTGAACAAGTCAGTTTCTAAGAAGATCTGACCGTCAGTGATCGAGATTACGTTAGTTGGTACGAATGCAGAAACGTCACCACCTTGAGTTTCAATGATTGGCAATGCCGTCAATGAACCTGTTTGACCTTTCACTTCACCGTTGGTGTACTTCTCAACGTAATCAGCGTTAACACGTGATGCACGCTCTAGAAGACGTGAGTGAAGATAGAAAACGTCACCTGGGTAAGCTTCACGACCTGGTGGACGACGTAATAGCAACGAGATTTGACGGTAAGCAACAGCTTGCTTAGACAAGTCATCGTATACGATTAGTGCATCTTCACCGCGGTCACGGAAGTATTCACCCATTGTACAACCAGCAAATGGCGCTAGGAATTGTAGCGCTGCTGATTCAGAAGCAGATGCTACCACAACGATAGTGTTTGCTAGTGCACCATGCTCTTCTAATTTACGTACTACGTTCGCAATGGTAGACGCTTTCTGACCGATAGCGACGTACACACACTTAACACCAGTGCCTTTTTGGTTGATGATAGCGTCGATTGCTAGTGCAGTTTTACCAGTTTGACGGTCACCGATGATAAGTTCACGTTGACCACGGCCTACTGGAATCATCGCGTCGATTGACTTGTAACCAGTTTGTACTGGTTGGTCTACCGATTGACGCTCGATAACGCCTGGTGCGATTTTCTCAACTGGCTCAAAACCGTCGTTTGCGATAGGACCTTTACCGTCGATTGGCTCACCTAGCGTGTTAACAACACGGCCTAGTAGGGCACGACCAACTGGTACTTCAAGGATACGACCTGTCGCTTGTACTTTTACGCCTTCTTTAAGGTCTGCGTATGGACCCATAACTACCGCACCTACTGAGTCACGCTCAAGGTTTAGTGCGATTGCATAACGGTTGCCTGGAAGCTCGATCATTTCACCTTGCATACAGTCAGCTAGACCGTGTACACGGATGATACCGTCAGTAACAGATACGATAGTACCTTCGTTACGAGCTTCACTTACAACTTCGAACTGCTCAATGCGTTGCTTGATCAGCGCAGAAATTTCAGTGGAATTAAGTTGCATTGCTCTTCTTCCCAATTACGATTGTAGTGCTGTGGCTAAACGATTTAGCTTGCCACGGATAGAGCCATCGATCACAGTGTCGCCAGCTTTAATCACTAGGCCACCGACTGTGTTGGCATCAACACTACAATTCAGCTTAACTTTGCGTGCGAAACGTTTTTCTAGTGCAGCCACTAGCTTGTCTTGCTGCTCTGCAACAAGTTCAGTTGCCGAAACGACGTCGACGTCGATTTCTTTGTCATAGTCTGCTTTGAATTCAGCATATAACTTAGCAACCGCTGGTAGCGCTACTAAACGTCCATTCTCAGCCAGCACTTTAATAAAGTTCTGGCCATGCTCGTTGATTTGTTCAGCACAAACCTGAATAAATATGTCAGATTTTTTCTGTACTGAGGCGCTGCCTGCCAGAAACTCTGCTACTTGTTCATTCTTGGCAACTTCTGCCGCGAAAAACAACATATTGTTCCAGCTTTCTACAGCGCCCTTCTCAACAGCAAACTCAAAAGCCGCTTTAGCGTAAGGACGAGCGATAGTAGTCAATTCTGACATGCTCATACCCTCCTAATTACAGCTCAGCAACAAGTTTTTCAACTATGTCGCTGTGCGCGGCTACATTGATTTCACGCTCTAAAATCTTTTCTGCGCCAGCCACTGCCAAAGTCGCAACTTGCATACGCAGTTCTTCTTTCGCACGGTTGCGCTCAGCATCAACTTCAGAGTGACCTTGAGCAACGATTTTCTCACGCTCTTGCTGACCACGAAGTGTTTCTTCGTCAACAATTAGCGCAGCACGCTTTTTAGCTTGTTCGATGATTTCAGCTGCTTGTGATTTAGCTTCTTTAAGCTGTTCAGCAGCTTGTGCGCGTACACGCTCAAGCTCTTTTTCAGCTTCATCAGATGCCGCTAAACCATCAGCAATTTTCTTTTGGCGAGCTTCAATAGCGCCATTTAGTGGTGGCCATACATATTTCATACAAAATAGTACGAACACCACGAACGCAATCAACTCACCAAGTAGAGTGGCAGTTAAATTCACGACCGCTCCTCCTTAAAGTAGTTGTTCAAAAAAAGGCGATTAAAGTACGAACAACAATACCATTGCGATACCAACACCGATCATCGCTACCGCGTCGATAAGACCAGCTAGGATGAACATTTTAACTTGTAGTTGTGGTGCAAGTTCTGGTTGGCGAGCACAAGCTTCAAGGAATTTACCACCCATGTTACCGAAACCAATTGCAGTGCCGATAGCACCGAAACCGATTAGAAGAGCAACAGCGATAAACTTAAGACCTAATACTAGTTCCATTTTTTTCTCCAAAAGTATGAAATTAAAAGTTAAAGTTAAAAAATTTGTTTTAAAAATTAGTGGTTATCTGCGCTAGCCATACTCAAGTAAACGATAGTCAGCATCATAAATACGAATGCTTGTAACACGATTACTAAGATGTGGAACACGGCCCAAATAAAGTGCAGTGGCAACTGCATTAAACCAACTGCGCCGATCAGGATGAAGATCAATTCGCCGGCATATAAGTTACCGAACAAACGCAGTGCCAGTGAGAACGGCTTAGCAACCAGTGCAATCGTCTCAAGTAATAAGTTACATGGAATTAAAAACACCATGCCTAGCTTATTTTTGGTGCTGAATGGGTGTAGGGTAAGCTCAGCGATAAAACCGCCAATGCCTTTCATTTTAATTGAATACCCGATCATCAGTAAAAACACGCCTAATGCCAATGCCGCAGTCATGTTAATGTCTGTGGTCGGTACAATTTTCATGTAAACATCGTGCGAGTCCATACCAAATGCCGTTTCACCAACAAAACCAGCAAACGCAGGTAGGAAGTCAACTGGAATAAGATCCATTAAGTTCATCAAGAATACCCAAACGAAAATCGTTAGGGCAAGAGGAGCGATTAACGCACTTTTACCATGATAAGTATCACGTACGTTATTACCGACGAACTCCACTATCATCTCAATAAAGCATTGAAATTTAGACGGAACGCCTGTTGTTGCTTTTTTAGCGGCGCTACGGAAGATCCATAAAAATATTAGACCTAGTCCGATAGACCATGCGAGGGTATCTATGTGCCATGTCCAGAAACCACTGTCCGTACATGCTTTGTTGAAGGCCAGACCGGCATCGGTCGAACACATCTTAGCATTGGTCAAGTGGTGCTGAATATGGCTCGATAGAGTCACTTCTTCTGCAGCCATGTTTTATCCCAAAAGTTAATGAAAAAAAATCGGCGCTGACCATAAAGCGAATAACGCGATCACGTAGACCACGAAAAAGGGCAATGCAGATATCGCAAGAAACTTAAAACATGCCCCAAACATCAATACGGTTAGCAAAAACTTTAATCCGCTGCCTCGTTTAATCGAGGCATACACTTGTCTTGTTTTCGAGGCGCCGACAAAACGGAAGGCGTACCACGCAAACAATAAATTGGGCAGCACGGCGGTCAGACCTCCGAGGAGGGCAGAAAAACCCGCGTTGGCTCCCCAACATACGAAAACGAAAACTGCACTGACTAATGTAACACAGGCTTGGCAGGCTACCGTTTTTAATGCGGCAAGTTGTAAAGGTTGAGCAAGTCTATTAGTCACAAAAATATAACCTTTACGGCCTAAAAACACCAAGGTGTGAAAAAACTGGCGAAATTATACTTGTTTCTGGCGATTTTGCAACTTGACTCGGTGGACAATGGTGCCTTTTCGGCACCACTTTTGCTTATAAAACGGGCACTAGGAAGGTTGTTGGAGGTCGGGATGGATGCGACCCAAAATCCCATCTAATTCATCAAGACTGGCGTAGGAAATCACTAACTTGCCTTTACCTTTATGGTTATAACTGATCTCGACTTTCGCACCAAGATTTTCAGCAAGCTGCTGTTCGAGTAATTTCACGTCAGGATCTTTGTCTTTTGCCACTTTTTGCTCGCTCGGTTCGAGCAACTTACGCACTAGATTTTCCGTTTCTCTTACCGTCAAAGCCTTAGCTACCGCAGTATTGGCAGCTTGCGATTGTTGAGCACCTTCTAACGCTAACAAACAGCGGGCATGACCCATTTCAATATCGCCATGCTCTAACAGGATTTTTACATCGTCATTAAGATTGTTAAGGCGTAGTAAATTGGTCACTGTAGTGCGAGATTTTCCCACCGCATCCGCCACTTGTTGGTGAGTTAAAGCAAATTCATCCAACAAACGTTGCAGAGCAATGGCTTCTTCCATGGCATTAAGATCTTCACGCTGAATATTTTCAATTAATGCGATGGCAACGGCGGCTTCGTCAGCAACATCTTTGACAATACAAGGCACTACATCCAATTTTGCCAATTGCGCTGCACGCCAGCGACGCTCACCTGCAATAATTTCATAGCGATTTTCGCTGACTGGGCGAACTACGATGGGCTGGATCACCCCTTGCGCTCGGATAGAACTGGCTAATTCTTCTAGCGCTTCTTCCGACATGTCTTTACGCGGCTGATATTTGCCACGCTGTAAAAATTCTACCGGTAGGGTCAACAAAGTTTTGTCTTGCGGCAGTGAGTGTTCTGAGTCCACGGACTCTAGGTGTTGAGTTGGCGACGGGGCACTGCTCGGCTTAGCTGAACTGAGTAACGCATCCAGACCTCGGCCTAAGCCTCGTTTTTTTACCGACATGTTGTTGTTATCCTCACATTATCCGTGGCATTACGCCACGGCAGCTGCTTGTTTTTCTTTTCTGCGCAACATTTCACCCGCCAGTGCAAGGTAGGCTTTAGCACCACTTGATGCTCTGTCATAGTACATTGCTGGAGCGCCAAAACTCGGCGCTTCGGCAAGACGCACATTGCGTGGAATGACAGTGCGATAAACCTTATCGCCAAAATGCTGCTTCAGTTGTTCTGATACGTCATTGGCTAGACGATTGCGCGGATCGTACATAGTACGCAAAATACCTTCGATTTGCAGTTTCGGGTTAACCAATTTAGACAATTGCGTGATGGTATCCATCAGCGCAGTCAAACCTTCCAAGGCATAATATTCGCACTGCATTGGCACTAAAATAGAATCTGCTGCGGCCATAGCATTAACAGTCAACATATTGAGTGATGGCGGGCAGTCGATAAAAATAAACTCATATTCACCCAGCACTGACTCAAGTGCATTACGCAGACGCACTTCGCGGGCAAATAATTCCATGAGTTTGACTTCCGCAGCGGTTACATCGCCATTGGCTGCTATCAAATGGTACTCACCTGAGGTTTCTTTACAGATCACCTCATGAATTGGCTTTTCTTCAATCAGCAGATCATAAATGGTTGGCACATCGCCATATTTATCTACGCCGCTGCCCATGGTCGCGTTGCCTTGCGGGTCGAGGTCTATCAACAACACCTTACGTTTGGTTGCTGCCATCGATGCCGCTAAATTCACCGCCGTGGTGGTTTTTCCAACCCCACCTTTTTGGTTTGCAATAGCAATGACTCGTGCCACAGTATCCCCTGATAGTTAACTTTGTTTGGCCAATACGACTAAATGACGCTCTGCCTCCAATGTAGGCACATGCAGGGGAATATCCTGCACCAGCCGAATATTGGCAGGTAGGGCAGCCAGCTCATCTTGCGGGTATTGTCCCTTAAGTGCCAAAAAGAACCCGGCATCATCAATTAAATGCTGACACCAGTCAACCATATCCTGCAATGAGGCAAAGGCACGACTCAAGACCCCATCTAATTTAACACTTGGTTGATAATCTTCAACACGAGACTGCACAGGGGTGACATTATCTAAACCAAGCGTATGTTTTACTTGGGTTAAAAATCGTACCCGTTTACCTAGGCTATCCAATAAAACAAAATTAACCCGAGGTAGTGCAATCGCCAGCACAATGCCAGGTAAACCCGGACCCGTGCCAACATCAATGTAATGTGTGCCGGTTAAATGAGGTGCGACAACAAGACTATCAAGAATGTGTTTCACCATCATTTCTTTTGGGTCGCGCACAGAAGTGAGGTTGTAGGCTTTGTTCCATTTGTCGAGCAGCTCCACGTATTGCACCAGTTGTGCCTGTTGCTGCTCGCTAAGCGCAACATCCGTGTGCGCTAATAATTGAGTAAGTTGCTGTTGTAACACTATGTACCTTTAGCTTACGCAGACTTGCGTAATAACCCTTGCTTTTTCAGATACACTAATAATAGCGAAATCGCCGCTGGCGTGATACCAGAAATACGCGAAGCTTGGCCAATCGTTTGTGGACGGGCATCCGTTAATTTCGCCACCACTTCGTTGGACAAGCCGCTGACCTGACGATAATCAAAATCATGCGGTAATACTGTTTGCTCATGGCGCAGCTGTTTGTTGATCTCATCTTGCTGTCTAGCAATATAGCCTGCGTACTTAGTTTGAATCTCAACTTGCTCTAACGCCTGTACGTTTTCAGACTCAGATCCTAAACCATCAATCGCCATCAGATCGTGATAATTGATCTCCGGGCGACGTAAAAGATCTTCTAAACTTGCTTCACGCGCTAAAGGAGCCTTCAACAGCTTATTCACATCCGCAAGCGCTGGATGATCTTTATGGATCCAAGTGGCACGAATACGCTGTGTTTCTTGTTCCATCACTTCAAGCTTTTCATTAAAAGCCGCCCAGCGTGCATCATCCACCAAACCTAGTTCACGACCTTTGGCGGTTAAACGTAAGTCCGCGTTGTCTTCACGCAGTAATAAGCGGTATTCAGCACGGCTGGTAAACATGCGGTACGGCTCTTTAGTACCCAAAGTGGCTAAGTCGTCAATCAGTACACCAACATAGGCTTCATCACGACGTGGTGTCCAAGCATCTTTACCTTGGACTTGCAATGCCGCGTTCATACCGGCGATCAACCCTTGTGCACCGGCTTCTTCATAGCCTGTGGTACCGTTGATTTGACCCGCAAAAAACAGTCCTGAAATAAATTTGGTTTCTAACGATTGTTTTAAATCGCGCGGATCGAAGAAATCATACTCAATGGCGTAACCCGGACGGCAAATATGGGCATTTTCAAATCCGGTGATCGAGCGCACAATTTCCATCTGCACATCAAATGGCAAGCTGGTTGAAATACCATTTGGGTAAAGTTCATAAGTGTTTAGGCCTTCAGGCTCAACGAAGATTTGATGCTTTTCTTTATCGGAAAAACGCACAATTTTATCTTCAATTGACGGGCAGTAACGAGGCCCAATTCCTTCAATTACCCCAGCATACATAGGGGAGCGATGTAAATTGTTACGGATCACATCATGGGTTTTTTCATTGGTATAGGTGATATAGCAAGGGATCTGTTGTGGGTGATCGCTTACTTTACCCATAAATGAAAATACTGGCACCGGCGTGTCGCCAGGTTGCTCTTGCATTACCGAGAAATCAACAGTACGGGCATCAATACGTGGTGGCGTACCGGTTTTTAAACGGTCAACACGAAATGGTAATTCGCGTAAACGATGTGCAAGTGCAATCGACGGTGGATCACCAGCACGACCGCCACTGTAATTTTCTAAACCAATATGAATACGGCCACCTAAGAAGGTGCCTACCGTCAATACCACAGCTTGCGCTTGGAAACGTAAACCCATTTGGGTCACAACACCACGAACTTGATCTTGCTCAACAATCAGATCATCACAAGACTGTTGGAAAATAGTCAGGTTCTCTTGATGCTGTAAAATATCTTGGATCGCTGCTTTATATAATTGGCGATCAGCCTGCGCACGTGTCGCACGCACAGCAGGGCCTTTTGAGCTGTTCAAGGTTCTAAACTGGATCCCACCTTTATCAATTGCCTTGGCCATCGCGCCACCTAAGGCATCGATCTCTTTAACCAAATGCCCTTTACCTATGCCACCAATAGCTGGGTTACAAGACATTTGTCCAAGGGTATCCATATTATGGGTTAACAATAGTGTTTTCATACCCATACGTGCAGACGCAAGCGCTGCTTCGGTACCAGCATGACCACCACCCACAACAATGACATCAAACTGTTCGTGATAAAGCATTAACGGGATCCTAAAAAACTGACCAGTAAATTCTGAAAGGGAGCGTATTCTACCTAGAAATTACCAGAAGTGAAATGGTTAAATATTAAGCAGATGCTAAAACTGATCTCTAAAATAAATAAGGATCTTTTAAAGAGATCTTTTATTGATCTTACTACTATAGACAGGCTTTTCTGTGAGTAACTCGGTTATTCTTAAGTGAAGCATAGACTTAGATCGGATCTAAGGGTGTGAATTAGATCGGATCTAAGGCAGGATAAGCTTTGATCAAAACGCACTTTTATGCACAGGCAGATCGGGTGCTAATTTTATCCAATGGATAATTATGCGTAGATCCGCAGTTAGATCAGAACTTATCCACATAGCACCTTTAAAATAGATCAAATTGTGCATAACTTGAGTGTAATGATCTTACTCTGCCAATTGCTTCATAAATGCAGGTAACCAAAGTAAAGCACTATCTTCTGGTAGAGCTTCATCCTGAACATCAATTGTAAATGTTGGTAGGAGTGCTTGTGCGCCTTTCGCTTGCAATAAGGCGGCGCAATTACTGGCGGCTAAGTTATAGGTGTCGTAATTGGAATCACCTATACCGACTACAGCAAAACTAACTTCAGCTAATGAAGCGCAATCATTAAGTTCTGCAATAAAAGGCAGTAAATTATCAGGATAGTCACCTGCACCGTATGTTGAGGTAACTATTAACCAAATCTTTTGCGTGATGGCTGCAAGTTCAGGGGTGAGATAAAGTTCACTCTCAATGTGTTGATCTTGCAAAGCTGCCTGCAGCTGATCTGCCACATATTCTGCTGATCCTAGCTGGCTGCCTACGATAATTGCTATGGCCGTCATAATCTTGAAAATCAAAAATAATTGGCGCGATCTTAACGGGCTTTCTGAGTAAGTGAAAGTGCTACTTTTTAACGTTGATAAATATTTACTGAGGAAAGATCCACCATAGTTGTTGTTTTTATCTTAATGTTTTGATTATAAACAAATAAATAAATTATTCTCGCTCACAACAAAGTGATCTAGTTGTGGATAAGCAGCGTGTATGTTGAGTAAAAAAGCCGTCGTATTGTTTGCCTGATCTGCTCTTATGACAAATATTGGCGCCTTAACAACAATGTTATAGCGGCTGTGAATGAAAATGTGTGGATAAAACTTTGGCTGGCGATCTGAGTGCGATTTTTATAGATCAAATATAGGTGATCTATATAAGAAAAAAATCTAAAAAACGGGATCTCTAGGTGGCGATTGTGCCTGATCTAAGCCGAAGGCGAGGGGGATTGGCCGAAAAAGCAAAGCTAATGTGGGGCGAAATAACGTTTTTGCTTGTGATAGTGCAATGACGGTCGAAACCAAAACTCATAAATACACTCGGTTATTTACCGATAAACCACATTGGTTGCGATGTTGTATTTTTGCATTGAGTCAAAAAGGAGTAGTGATAGTGTCAATATCCACTTATTTTTCTATGTTATTTCTTTTACGAGTTGTTGAACAAGCATGCGTAGCCAACGGTGTGCAGGATCAAGACGATAGCGAACGTGCCAGCCCATGTGTATGGGAAAGCTGCCAAGATCAACGGGGGTTGGCAGTATTTTAAGACGAGGGTCTCGCTCTAGGATTTTGCAGAGCAGTTTTGGCAAAGTAGCGCAATAATTTGTGACCACGAGTATTTCTGGGATAGCGAGAAAATGAGTAACAGAAACAGCGACTTCCCGTTTTAGGTTTTGTTGATCCAAGGCTTGAAAAAGGCCAGCTCTTAGTTTCCCTGGTGGGAGTACATTCACATGTTTGAGTTTTTCATACTGATATCGGGAAATAGCGTTTTGGATGTCAGGATGATCTTTGCGCACCACACAGGCAAGTCCATCATCCATCAAGTGTTGAACAACAAAATTGTCTGGTGGCGAGACAATTCTGCCTAACACCATAGCTGTGGTCCCAGAGATGGCGCCGGTTTCGGCCAGATCATTGCCAAATGGAGTCATTCGGAACTTGATCTTGGGGGCTAGTGCTCGCGCTTTTGCAATAAGAGCTGGCATTAATACCAGTTCCACATAGCTGTTGGGCGCAAGTGTGAATAGTCGCTCCGCGTTTTCAGGTTGAAACTCTTGCTGGTTGACTATCAACTCATCTAACTGCGCCAGCGCCGCCGCAATCGTAGGTGTAATTTCCTCAGCCAGTTGCGTCGGTTTTATGCCATATCTTGCTCGAATAAATAGCGGATCTTGGAAAGTATCTCGTAGGCGGTTCAGAGAATTGGACAACGCAGGCTGGGTTATCCCCAATCGCTCAGCGGCCCTTGTCACACTTCGCTCCTCCATTAGCATCAAAAAAACAGGGAGCAGATTCAGATCGTATCTCATCCAGATATAGCCTCATGTGTATATCTAGAATTATAGAAGTAAATTTCTGAAATATGTGGGCAGGAGTCATTATTGTTTTGCTGACAAACCAATATGGTTAGTCAAAATCCTAATATTGGCGGCAACGCTATTCTTATGTGACATTATTTGACAGAAGGATCCCAAAATGAAAGTCCTAATCGTACTCACTTCCCACGATACGCTCGGTAATACGGGCAAGCAAACGGGTTTCTGGCTTGAAGAGCTAGCCGCTCCTTATTACGTATTTAAAGATGCTGGAGCCGAGATTGTGCTGGCTTCACCGCAAGGTGGACAGCCTCCGCTTGACCCTAAAAGCAATGAACCTGCGTTTCAAACAGATGACACCCGCCGTTTCACAGCAGATGTACAAGCCAAAGCTCAACTTGCAGCAACCGTGCGCTTGGATAGCGTGGATCAAGCTGATTTTGATGCTGTGTTTTATCCCGGTGGCCACGGCCCGCTTTGGGATTTAGCTGAAGACATGCATTCAATCTCGTTGATTGAAGCCTTCCTTGCGGCGAATAAACCTATCGCGTTGGTTTGTCATGCACCTGGCGTGCTGCGTCACGTCAAAAAGCCGGATGGTCGTCCTCTAGTCGAAGGTTTACAGGTGACTGGCTTTACGAATACAGAGGAAGCCGCCGTGGAATTAACGAATGTTGTGCCTTTCTTGGTCGAAGATGAACTCAAAGCCAAAGGAGGTAACTTCTCATGTGGCGATGATTGGTCATCGTATGTGGTTGAGGATGGTTTGCTGATAACAGGTCAGAATCCTGCATCTTCGGCGCCGGTAGCAAGATTGTTGCTCAATCACTTGAATATGGTGAATTAATCGCAAGCGTCGATGTGATGACAATCCTCGAACTTATGACTGCTCAGGTGGAAGAGGGAGATTGAGTTTAGTTGCCACATGAGCCTTTCAGTAATGAGGTATGAGTTGTCGCAGAGGTTTACGCCTGAGCTGATTTTTCTCTAATTAAAAGTATAGGAGATAGTAATGCTTGAATACATACAAGCCACAGGCTGGTTGCGGGAAACCAATTACATTAATGGTCAATGGCGCGGTGCCAATGATGGCCGCAGCTTGGTTGTGGAAGACCCTGCAACGGGTAAACAGATTGGCACTATAGCCCGTTCTGGCGCTATTGAAACCCACCAGGCTATTGATGCGGCTCATGCGGCTTTTCAACACTGGTCAATGACCACTGCATTTGAGCGTGCGGAGCTGCTGCAAATGATGGCGCGACTGGTACGCGAAAACTTGGATGATCTCGCGGCTACGCTCACTCTAGAGCAAGGAAAGCCACAGGTTGAAGCTCGAGCAGAAATAACGTTGGGTGCTGATTACATCCAGTGGTTTGCAGAGGAGGCGCGACGGATAAATGGTGAAATCATTCCATCGCCTTGGCAAGGACGCCAAGTTCTGGTGACTCGTGAGCCTGTTGGAGTTGTTGCGGCGATTTCGCCGTGGAATTTTCCCTTCTTGATGCTAGCACGCAAGGTTGCTCCAGCACTGGCCGCAGGTTGTACCATAGTGGTCAAACCCGCTGAATTGACACCTTACAGCGGTTTGTTATGGGGAGTATTAGCTGAAAAAGTGGGTATCCCAGCTGGTGTTGTAAATGTCGTAACGGGTGATGCGGCAGTGATTGGTGGTGAACTGACAGCTGATGCACGCGTGCGTAAGCTGACTTTTACCGGATCCACTCGTGTTGGTAAGCTGCTCTATGGGCAATCCGCAGACACAATGAAGAAGCTCTCGTTAGAGTTGGGTGGGAATGCTCCTTTCATCGTGTTCGAGGATGCGGATATCGACGCAGCTATCGAGGGGGCGCTTGCATCAAAGTATCGTAACAGTGGGCAGACCTGCATTTGTACCAATCGCTTTTACGTACAAGACAGTATTTATGATGAATTTGCACGGCGCTTTGCTGAGCGCGTAGGGACTATCAAAGTTGGCAACGGTTTTGACCCCGATGTGCAGCAAGGTCCACTCATCAATAGTGCCGCAGTCACTAAGGTTGAAGAACACCTAGCGGATGCGATAAGCAAAGGTGGTCAGGTTCTTGTTGGTGGTAAACCTCATTCACTCGGGGCAACTTTCTTCGAGCCAACAGTGATTGCCAATGCCGCCGATAACATGTTGATAGCGCATGAAGAAACGTTTGGTCCGGTGGCTGCTTTGTTTCGCTTTAAAGAGGAGCAAGAAGCTATCGACAAAGCCAATGCGACGGAGTTTGGATTAGCCTCATATTTCTACACGCGTAATCTGTCACGCGTATTGCGCGTATCGCGTGCGTTGGAGAGTGGTATGGTTGGCGTCAATGCTGGTTTGGTCACCACGGAAGTCGCACCGTTTGGCGGTGTTAAGCAAAGTGGCCTTGGTAGCGAAGGTTCTTCTCACGGCATCGAGGAATATCTGCATCTCAAGTACATCAATTTGGGTGGCTAGAGATGGGGCGACTTATCTTCTAAGTTGGCCGATTAAGCAAGTCTAGGGCGTAACTCAGTGTGTCAGGCTATTTATGGACCAGCGTCATCTGTGATGGACTAAGGTCTCATTTTCAGCACTCATTTAATTACTTGCCACCCAATAAAACAACATTATTTTAAAATCATAATGTTGTTTTGATTTGGTGTGATACGTTTTACTCTTTTACTTCCCGATACAAAAAGACGAAAAGATCTTGCTGAGGAGGTCATCAGAAGTAAATTCTCCTGTGATCTCGTTTAGGTATTGCTGGCAGAGGCGCAGTTCTTCAGCAAGAATTTCTCCAGCTATGTGCATTTCCAGTTGATCGCGACCGATTTCAAGGTGCTCCGCAGCACGTTCTAAAGCATCTAAATGACGACGGCGTGCCATAAAGCCCCCTTCAGTGGCACCTTGGTAACCGATACAGGCCTTAAGATGTTCACGTAGGGTATCAATGCCAATTTCATCTTTAGCACTGAGTCTCAGTACTGGGTAACGGCCTTGTTGGCATAAACCAGCGACTTCATTGCTTAAATCAATTTTATTGCGAATAACCGTGAGTGCCATGGCTGGCGGCAATTGGTGGATAAACTCCGGCCAAATATGCTCCGGATCAGTCTCTGTGGTTTCTTGACCATCGAGCATAAATAGCACGTGATCTGCACCGCGGATCTCATCCCATGCCCGTTCAATCCCGATTTGCTCGACTTTGTCTGGGCTGTCTCGTAAGCCTGCGGTGTCGATAATATGCAAAGGCATACCATCGATATGGATATGTTCACGCAGTACGTCGCGGGTGGTGCCGGCAATGTCTGTGACAATGGCGGCTTCACGGCCAGCTAAGGCATTCAATAAACTTGATTTACCCGCATTGGGGCGGCCTGCAATTACCACTTTCATGCCTTCACGCATGATACTGCCTTGCTTGGCTTGTTGCCTTACTTCAGCCAGTTGAGCAATGATGGCGTTGAGATCTGCCGATACTTTGCCATCTGATAAAAAGTCGATTTCTTCATCGGGAAAATCTATCGCCGCTTCCACATACATACGTAAGTGAATGACTTGTTCCACCAGCGTGTGAATATGCTTAGAAAAGCTGCCTTGTAATGAGTGCAGGGCACTTTTGGCGGCTTGTTCACTGGTCGCATTAATAAGATCCGCAATGGCTTCGGCTTGGGTGAGATCCAATTTATCGTTTAAAAACGCACGCTCTGAGAACTCACCGGGTTTAGCAAGACGCACACCGTCTAATTGGCAAATTTCGCGCAGCAGCATATCCAGAATAACTGGGCCGCCGTGGCCTTGCAGTTCTAATACATCTTCGCCGGTAAAAGAATTGGGCCCTTGAAAGAATAAAGCAATGCCTTGATCGAGTTGCTCGCCTGTAAGGGTGTTAAATGGCAGGTACTCGGCGTAGCGAGTTTTTGGGCACTTGCCGAGAATATGTTCAGCAACTTGTTTGGCAAGTTGACCAGATACGCGGATGATACCAACGCCACCCCGACCGGGTGCGGTAGCCTGCGCTGCTATGGTGTCTTGTGCAATCATGACGACTCTTTGACTGATTGTTTAATAGGCTTAATTGTACAGCAATCAGCATTTGTCAGGTATAGTAAGCAAACAATATCTGTATCTTGGAGCGGGGTTTTGGGTTTGTCTAAGGATAAATCACACAGTGTTGTATTTTAGTCAGTTTCGCTTCGATTTAACCTCGTCGAGTTTGTATTGCAAGCCAGCTATGGTGATAAGCAACATTCGCTGATTGTCGAGCTGTTTCCGCTTGTTGCAGGTCAGTTAACCGCCCAGTTAAAGAGGCTGAAACCGTCACAACAGCCGCATGGTAGTCAACTTTATCCGAGTATGCGCGATTATTTTCGCGATGTTCAGGGATTGACTGAGCAAAGACCAAAACTTATTTTGAAGCGGCATTATTGCAAATGCCAACGCATTTACCAACTCAGCTCGAATTAGCGCAGTTGCATTGGCGGTTAGGTGATATTGATACGGTAGAGCACCTATTCAGAACCATTACACCTAGTACCTCTAACATTGCCACGTAAGCGCGTTATCATCTTTATTATGGTGAATTTTATAAAGTGCTTTGGCAAATTACCCAAGCGCTGGCGCAAGCTCAGCGAGCAATTGATGCAGCCGATTTTATATTACAGGTGGTTTATGAAGACTTGTCACAAAGTCTAAATAGGAATATTTGAGCTCGCGTTAAGCATGAACGGAATAAGAACAGGTGGTAGGTGACAGCAGGTAAAGTTAGTGCTGCACAAACAAAAACGCCTGCAGTATCGCAGGCGTTTTTTATTCGTCGGGCTTAACTTAGCCGCGTACTTTCATTCCTTGCTTTTCCATTCCACGGTAGATGTAAAGCATCTGCGCGATAGAGATAATGTTTGAAACCAACCAGTAAAGTACTAGACCAGATGGGAACCAAAGGAAGAATACTGAGAAAATCACTGGCATCCAAGTCATCATTTTTTGCTGCATTGGATCAGTCACAGTCATTGGCTGTAATTTTTGCGTCAGGAACATACTGGCACCAAATAGGATTGGTAGCACAAAGTACGGATCTTTAGATGATAAGTCAGTTAACCACAAACCAAATTCAGCATGGCGTAGTTCAGTCGATTCAAGGAATACATAGAACAAAGCTAAGAAGATTGGCATTTGCAGTAACAGAGGGAAACAGCCACCCATAGGGTTCACTTTTTCTTTGCGGTACATTTCCATCATAGCTTGACCGAATTTTTGACGGTCATCACCATAGCGCTCTTTCAATGCTTGCATCTTAGGTTGCAGCATACGCATTTTCGCCATTGAGGTGTATTGCGCTTTGGTCAAAGGGTAGAGCAGTGTTTTTACAATTAAAGTAATGGCGATAATTGCAAAGCCCCAGTTGCCAATAAAGCTATGAAGTAACTTCAGTAAGTTAAGAAGAGGCTGTGAAATAAACCATAGCCAGCCGTAGTCCACTGTCAGGTCGAGATCAGAATGGATAGCTTCAAGTGCATCGGTATCCTTCGGGCCCATATAATATTGTGCACTGAGTGTAGCTTGATCACCCGCAGCGATATTTACTGGCTCAGCTTTAATCCCAATGATGCCTTGGCCATTACGAATTGCCGAGTAAATTAAGTTGTTGGTGTTTTGCTCTGGTACCCAAGCACTCACAAAGTAGTGTTGAATAAACGCAATATAACCACCTTGGGTCGCTTTATTTAGATTCGCTTCAGCCATATCGCTGAACGAGTACTTCTCATAAGGCTCTTCGCTGGTACCATAGGTTGCCCCTAAATAAGTTTGGTCAACCATGCTGCCTTTATCTTGTACTGTACGCTTAATTTGCGTATAGAGCTGTACTTGAATTGGCTCAGCAGTCGGGTTATTGATATCGTAGTTCATCACGACATCGTAGTTACCCGGTTTGAAAGTATAGGTTTTAGTAAACGTAACCCCTTTACCATCTACATAAGTCAGCGGAACAACTAGGCTATCACCAGTAAGTGTATACTCACTCTGCGCTGATTGATAAACCGGACGACCTTCTTTGGCGGCATCTGGGCCATTTAAGCCAACCAAACCACTTTGTGAGTGGTATTGTTTGCCTTCAAATTCACCTAGTAGCAAATAAGGAATGTCGCTGCCATGCTTTTCCATATGCTTAAGTAACTTGGCTTCAACAATGTCGCCACCTTTACTGTCGATTTTAATCGCCAGTACATCGGTGGTGACAGAGATAAGCTGACGATCAGCTTGAGTTGTCACTTGTGGTGGTAAGCCAGAGGTGGATGTAGGTACATCTGCATCTGTATTACTTGACGACGCCACGGTCGTAGTCTGGGTGGCACTGGTATCAGCTATTGGCTTGTTATAGTCTTTTTGCCATTCAGTGAATAACAAAAATGACACAAGCAACAAACCGATAAATAAAAACGTGCGTTGCGATTCCATAACAGCTCTTATTTCTCGTGTTGGTGATTAGTATGCTTAGCGTTTTCAGGCACCGGATCATCGCCGCCTGGATTTAAAGGGTGACATTTTAATATGCGTTTAAGCGCTAACCAACTCCCTTTTCGCATTCCATGTAAATTAATAGCAGAAATTGCATAATGAGAGCAGGTAGGATTAAAGCGACAGTGCGGCCCCAGTAACGGACTGATAAAACGTTGATAGCCTTTAATAAAGGTAAGTGCCAGCTGTTTTGGCAGCTGACGCAAAGCGTTTAACATAGACCGACATGAGGACGATTAAAAGGTGAGCTAAGGGTAACGTAATTGGGTTAATAAAGCCATGTTAATGGCAAATCGACCTGCCTTTATTACGCTTTTTTAGCACGTGGTTTATGTGGTGTACGTGGTTTAAAGGGCGGTGGAGTATAACCAGGTTGGCAACGTTCATTTATTTTGCGCCACAACTTACCGAGTTGCTGCAAAATTTCTTCGTTGCTTTGTTCATCTATGCCTTTTTTAACCATCAATACAATATCAATGTTATCTAGCTGGTGGCGTTGTAAGCGAAAACTCTCTCGCGCTAAGCGTTTTATGCGATTACGTTGACAGGCTTTTTTAACATGTTTTTTAGCAACAGTAAGACCAAGGCGAGGTTGAGACTCTGAATTGGGTTTGGCTAATAAAGTAAAGAAAGGGGTCGCAGCACGTGCGGGTTCTTGGAAGACTCTTGAGTAGTGCGAGGGAGTTAACAAACGTAACTCCCTGCCAAAGCTAAAGCTTTTCACTAAGTATTAAGCACTTAATACTTTACGACCTTTAGCACGACGACGTGCTAATACTTTACGGCCGTTCTTAGTAGCCATACGTGCACGGAAACCGTGAGTACGCTTACGCTTTAATACGCTAGGTTGAAAAGTTCTTTTCATAACAATTCCATCCGATCGGTTGAGTTAAAACATCCTATGCAGGTCGCGATCCTGGCACAGGTGCCATTGCGAGCGCGAGATATTACTGCTGCCCCGTTTTAAAGTCAATGATAATCTACTTACCGCGCTGAAAATATCAACAGATTAGCACTGCCATAAGGCAACATGCACACCTGATCTTCGCAAGGAATGTCAAAACTGTGCTGTTTGCAGCGCGCCGATCATAAGATCAACTTGAAGATCTCGCAAGATCTATAAAGAGTAGAGTTTTCCACAGTTTGTGTCAGCAAGATGGCAAAAAGCTCTGGAAAACTCAAATTGATCGCAATTTCGGGGTGAGATCTTAAGCGCTTTGTGCTAAGATCTAGGCTCTAAATTAAAAAAATATAACTATAAATATCAATAGATTATATCAATAACTCGGTGAGATCATGGTTTTCCAAAAAGTCAATATTGAACTTGTGGATAAAGTAGCTTCATAATACTCGGCTTTCACCTCTTTTAGAACGATAAAAACAGGTTAATTCCCCATCAGATATGATGTCCGGGAATAACTAGTAATTTGACTTGGAGTACATTGTGTATCTGTCGGTTTGGCAAAGTTGTTTATACGTATTGCAAGATGAGTTGCCTGCCCAGCAATTCAATATGTGGGTAAGACCACTACAAGCAGAAAGCACCGAAGATACGCTGACCATTTATGCGCCCAACCGTTTTGTATTGGATTGGGTCCGCGAAAAATATCTCAATCGTATTAATGAACTCTTAGTAGAGATCTGTGGTAACGAAGCGCCAGAACTACGTTTTGATGTTGGCAGTAAGCCAGTATTACAACAAACCACAGCTACGCGTGCTGAGGTCGCTGTCAGTAATGAAGTAAAGCCGCAAGAAGCGCGCGAAAAAGTAGAACCGGCGCCAAAATCAGGTTTTAAAACCAATATTAAAGAAAACTACACCTTTGATAACTTTGTTGAGGGTAAGTCTAACCAATTGGCAAAAGCGGCTGCGGTACAAGTGGCAGACAATCCAGGCTCTGCATTTAACCCAGTCTTTATTTATGGTGGCACAGGCTTAGGTAAGACCCACTTATTACATGCGGTTGGTAACGGTATTTTGGCGAAAAAGCAGGATGCGAAAATTGTTTATATGCATTCTGAGCGTTTTGTACAAGATATGGTTAAGGCACTACAAAATAATGCAATTGAAGAATTCAAGCGTTTTTACCGTAGTGTGGATGCGTTGATGATTGATGACATTCAATTTTTTGCCAATAAAGAGCGTTCACAAGAAGAATTCTTTCATACCTTTAATGCTTTATTAGAAGGTAATCAGCAAATCATTTTGACTTCTGATCGTTACCCTAAAGAAATTGAAGGGGTTGAAGACAGATTGAAATCACGTTTTGGTTGGGGCTTAACCATTGCCATTGAACCACCAGAACTTGAAACTCGCGTCGCAATCTTAATGAAGAAGGCGCAGCAGAGTAATATTAATCTGCCCCATGAAGTGGCCTTTTTTATTGCCAAGAAATTACGTTCGAACGTGCGTGAATTGGAAGGGGCATTAAACCGAGTTATCGCCAATGCGAATTTTACCGGTCGACCCATTTCTATCGATTTTGTGAAAGAAGCGCTACGCGACTTGTTGGCGTTACAAGATAAATTGGTAACGATAGATAATATCCAACGTACGGTTGCGGAATATTACCGTATTCGTGTTTCGGATTTATTGTCGAAGCGTCGTAGCCGTTCAGTGGCTCGTCCACGTCAGGTGGCAATGGCTTTGTCAAAAGAGCTAACCAATCATAGTTTACCTGAAATCGGGGATGCTTTTGGTGGTCGCGATCACACCACTGTGCTACATGCTTGCCGTAAAGTGAAAGCTTTACGTGATGAAAGCCATGAAGTAAAAGAAGATTATCAAAACCTGATCAGAACGCTGTCGTCTTAAGGGCTAAACAATCATGCATATTACAATATCAAGAGAGCAATTTTTGAAGCCATTGATGCAAGTGTCTGGTGCTATCGAAAGAAAGCACACCTTGCCGATACTTGCTAACGTCTTACTTGAAGTAAAAGACGGGCAACTTTTTATGACTGGTACCGATTTAGAAATTGAATTGGTAGCAAGTGTGGTATTAGAAGAAGCGGTTGCCGACACTAAAACAACCTTACCGGCTAAAAAATTATTGGATATTTGTAAAAGTTTACCTGAAGGTTCAACGCTGACTTTAAGCAGTCAAGAGCATCAGTTACTGCTAACCAGTGGTCAAAGCCGTTTTTCTTTAACCACTTTAGCTGCGGAAGATTTTCCCAATCTTGAGTCATGGGATGGTGAAGTTGAGTTTCAATTAACGCGGTTAGAATTACGCCGCCTAATGGAAAGCACCCATTTCTCGATGGCGAATCAGGACGTCCGTTATTATCTTAATGGTATGTCTTTTGAAGTGGATAACGCGGAAATTAAAACCGTGGCCACTGATGGTCATCGTTTAGCATTAGCGCAAGCGCATTTATCAACGTCTGTGGGTACGCAGCGTCAGCTGATCATCCCGCGTAAAGGCGTGCAAGAAATTATGCGTTTGATGGTGGCTGATGAACAGTTGATCACCATTCAGTTTGGTGCCAACCATATTCGTATCTTAGACAGCGAATTTACCTTTACCAGTAAATTAGTGGATGGCCGTTTCCCCGATTATCGCCGTGTGCTACCGCGTGGTGGGGATAAGATAGTGACGGCAAACCGAGAATGGTTACGCAGTGCATTTCAACGAGTGTCGATTTTGTCGAACGAAAAATTCCGTGGCGTGCGTTTGAACCTTACTAATGGTTTATTGAAAATTAGTGCCAATAACCCTGAGCAAGAGCAAGCCGAAGAAGTGGTTGAGGTGATGTATCAAGGTGGCGATTTGGAAATTGGTTTCAATGTCTCGTACTTGTTAGATGTCCTTAACACCGTACGAACTGAAGACGTGACCTTTACCTTATCGGATACCAACAGTAGCGCACTGATTGAAGCGGCAGGTGAAGACGATGCCATGTACGTTGTTATGCCGATGCGTTTGTAGCCGCTAATGTATGAGCTTAACCCAACTTAGCCTCGCCCAGTTTCGGAATATCGAGGCTTTGTCTTTGGTGCCCAGTGAGCATGTTAATGTGATCTTGGGTGCCAATGGCAGTGGCAAATCGAGTATTCTTGAAGCCATTTATTTTCTGTCTCACGGCAAATCTTTTCGCACTACCAACAACAAGTTGATGATAAAACATCAGCAATCACAATGTATTGTACACGGCAAAAAGCAGCTTCATCATTTGTCTATACCGGTTGGGATCAGTAAAGACCAAGCGGGTGACAGTGTCATAAAAATCCAAGGTAAGATAGCGAAGCGTTTATCTGAATTGGCGCAATTATTGCCGGTTCAAGTGATCACTCCAGAGAGCTATGCGTTGTTTTTTGGCGGCCCGAAAGAGCGGCGAAAATTTCTGGATTTAGGGGTGTTCCACGTGGAACATGAATTTGTGTTGGCATGGCAGCAATTTTCCCAAGTGCTAAAACAGCGCAATGCGTTATTGAAAACGAAACCTCAGAAATATTCGGAACAGATAAAGTATTGGGATAAAGAATTTGTTAGACTGGCTATGCAAGTAAATGCATGCCGAGAAGCGTATATAAGTAGGTTTCAGGGGCTATTCTTTGATAAAATAGTGTCCTATTTGCCCTTTAATGAGGGCTTGGAAATGCGCTTTCAAACGGGCTGGAAGAAAGGGGAATCTCTCCAACTTGAGCTCGAAGCCCACTTCGAGCGGGACGCGAAACTTGGCTATACAAGTAAAGGGCCGCACAAGGCAGACCTGAGTTTTGTACTCAATGGTATGAGTGTGGAACAGGTATTGTCTCGTGGGCAACTAAAGCTATTGCTGTATGCGTTGAAAATAGCGCAGAATAGTTTGATTGAAACGCAAAGCAACAAACAGTCTATTTTACTGATAGATGATTTACCCTCCGAGCTTAGTGAGGAGACGATCGAATTAGTCGCACAGCTTTTGCAACTCTGCCAGTCGCAGTTGTTTATTACCGCGATCTCTGAGCACAGTATTAAGAAGGTAGTGGAACCCATGCAACGAGAACTGAAAATGTTCCACGTGAAACATGGCAACCTAATAACAAAATAATTGGAACAAACCATGTCTAATAATTACGATTCTTCGAGTATTAAAGTACTGAAAGGATTGGATGCAGTAAGAAAGCGTCCGGGTATGTATATCGGTGATACCGATGACGGTACAGGGTTGCATCACATGGTGTTTGAGGTCGTCGACAACTCAATCGACGAAGCCTTAGCAGGATATTGTGATGACATTTTTGTAACCATTCATACTGATGGTTCAGTATCAGTACGCGACAATGGTCGTGGTATTCCGACTGACATTCACAAAGAAGAAGGGGTATCGGCGGCGGAAGTTATCATGACGGTACTGCACGCCGGTGGTAAGTTTGACGATAACTCTTATAAAGTATCGGGTGGTTTGCACGGTGTTGGTGTGTCGGTTGTTAACGCCTTATCGGAAAAGCTCCAGCTTACCATTCGTCGTGCTGGGCAAGTGCACCAACAAAAATACACCCATGGTGTGCCAGATGCGCCACTTGCTGTAATTGGTGAAGCAGATACCACAGGCACAGAATTACGTTTTTGGCCTTCGGCATTAACTTTCTCAGATATCAATTTCCACTATGATATTTTAGCAAAGCGTCTACGTGAGTTATCTTTCCTTAACTCTGGCGTGAGCATTTTCTTATTGGATGAACGCGAAGAAAATAAACAAGACCACTTTAAATATGAAGGTGGTATTAAAGCGTTTATCGAATATTTAAACCGTAAGAAAACACCAGTTCATCAGAATGTTTTCCATTTTTCACAAGAGCGTGAAGACGGTATCAGCGTTGAAGTGTCACTGCAGTGGAATGATGGTTTCCAAGAAAACATTTACTGTTTCACTAATAACATTCCACAACGTGATGGTGGTACGCACTTAGCTGGCTTCCGAGCTGCGTTAACGCGTACACTAAACAATTATATGGAAGCGGAAGGCTTCAATAAAAAAGGTAAAAATAACACAGCTGCTACCACAGGTGATGATGCCCGTGAAGGTTTAACAGCGGTGGTGAGTGTTAAAGTACCAGACCCTAAATTCTCTTCACAAACCAAAGATAAACTGGTTTCAAGTGAAGTGAAGGCGGCGGTAGAACAAGCCATGAACGAGAAGTTCAGTGAATTCCTACTGGAAAATCCGAGTGACTCAAAAATCGTGGTAAACAAAATCATTGATGCTGCTCGTGCCCGTGAAGCTGCACGTAAAGCGCGTGAAATGACACGACGTAAAGGTGCGATGGACTTAGCTGGTTTACCAGGTAAGTTAGCCGACTGCCAAGAGCGTGACCCAGCTTTATCTGAACTTTACATAGTGGAAGGTGACTCTGCGGGCGGCTCTGCAAAACAAGGTCGTAACCGTAAGAACCAAGCGATTCTGCCGTTGAAAGGTAAAATCCTAAACGTTGAAAAAGCACGTTTCGACAAGATGTTGTCTTCGCAAGAAGTGGCGACTTTGATCACCGCGTTAGGTTGTGGTATCGGTCGTGATGAATATGATCCAGAGAAACTCCGTTATCACCGTATCATTATCATGACGGATGCGGACGTCGACGGCTCGCACATTCGTACACTGTTACTGACTTTCTTCTATCGTCAAATGCCAGAAATCATTGAGCGTGGTTATGTCTATATTGCTCAGCCTCCACTTTATAAAGTGAAAAAAGGCAAGCAAGAGCAATATATTAAAGACGATAGTGCACTAACGGAATACCTAACAACGTTGGCATTACAAGACGCGTCAATCCTGCCTGGTGAAGGTATTGCGGCGGTAACGGGTGCACAGCTTGAGAATATGGTGCGTGATTACCAATCAACGGTTAAGGTGATCGAGCGTCTAAATCGCAAATATCCATTAGATGTGATGACGCGTCTGATTTACCAACCTGCGTTGACCGAGGCGCAGTTGCAAGATCAAGCGCATGTGACAGCGTGGACTAACGCTTTAGTTGCTGATTTAGTGGATAAAGATGTGGATGCAACCATTTACTCTGCAACCGTACAGCACGATGAAGAGCGTGGTTTGTACTACCCAGTGGTGAATATTCGTCAGCACGGTGTAGATAAAGCCTACGTACTTAACTATGACTTTATCACTTCTAAAGATTATGCACGTATTACTTTAACCGGTAGTTTGATTGCCAATCTGGTTCAGGAAGAAGGTCAAGTGCAACGTGGTGATAAACTACAACCTGTGGCTAACTTCGTTGAAGCCTTGGAATGGCTAATGGCTGAGTCGAAGCGTGGCTTGTATACACAACGTTATAAAGGTCTAGGAGAGATGAACCCAGATCAGTTGTGGGAGACCACCATGGACCCAGCTGCGCGTCGTATGCTGCGCGTCACTATTGAAGATGCGATTGCTGCAGACCAATTGTTCGCTACGTTGATGGGCGACCAAGTTGAACCGCGTCGTGAGTTTATCGAGCAAAACGCGCTACGCGTAGTAAACCTTGACGTCTAAGTTCGTGACAAGATGATAAAAAAGGAGGGATAGCCCTCCTTTTTTTATGGCTTAGTGCTGATAAATCGCTTAAAACCTGATACGCCACAAGGTATACTGAGCATAATTTTCAATCATAGGAATGCGTCTTAGCTCACATTAAACGACAAGCACCGCAGGTTTTGGCCAAGCGCCGAATACCGCTTAACTGCTTGTGGTAAGTATGTTTCAGAGCTAAAGCTGACTTCCGGACCATATAAAATAAAAGCCACTATGCAAAAATACGATGTCAAAACCTTTCAAGGGTTGATCCTGGCTTTACAGGACTATTGGGCGCAGCAAGGCTGTGTCATTGCCCAGCCACTCGATATGGAAGTGGGCGCGGGGACTTTCCATCCGTTAACGTTTTTAAAATCAATTGGTCCAGAGCCAATGTCATGTGCTTATGTGCAGCCATGTCGCCGTCCAACAGACGGTCGTTACGGTGAAAACCCTAACCGTTTACAGCATTACTACCAATTCCAAGTGGTAATGAAGCCGTCGCCAGACAATATTCAAGAATTATATCTTGGCTCATTACAAGCCATGGGGATTGATACTTTAACCAACGAAATTCGTTTCGTTGAAGACAACTGGGAATCGCCAACACTGGGTGCTTGGGGTCTGGGTTGGGAAGTCTGGTTAAACGGTATGGAAGTCACGCAATTCACTTACTTCCAACAAGTAGGGGGCTTAGAGTGCTTCCCTGTAACCGGTGAAATCACTTACGGTTTAGAACGTCTCGCTATGTATATACAAGGTGTGGATAGCATCTACGACTTGGTTTGGACTGATGGTCCGCGTGGTCGAGTGACGTACGGTGACGTATTCCACCAAAACGAAGTAGAGCAGTCAGCTTACAATTTTGAACACGCTAATGTTGATGCGCTGTTTAAGCAATTTGATACCTGTGAACAAGAGAGCCAAAAGCTTATTGAGGCAGGTTTACCATTACCGGCCTATGAGCAAGTAATGAAAGCCTCACACGCATTTAACTTGTTAGATGCGCGTCATGCGATTTCAGTTACTGAGCGTCAGCGTTATATCCTGCGTGTTCGTGCGCTGTCAAAAGCCTGTGCGCAAGCATATTACGATGCGCGTGAAGCGCTAGGTTTTCCGCTTTGTAAGGACTGATCATGACAACTGAAAATTTAACTATTGAAATTGGTACAGAAGAACTACCACCAAAGGCGCTGCGTGGTTTAGCAGAAGCCTTTGCTGAAAACTTCAAAGCAGAACTGACGGGCTTAGAGTTAGGCTTTGAGACCGTATCTTGGTATGCCTCACCACGTCGTTTAGGCTTACGTGTATTGGCACTGGAAACCCAGCAGCAAGACAAGCTTGTTGAGAAACGCGGTCCCGCGGTTGCTGCGGCGTTTGACGCAGAAGGTAAGCCAACTAAAGCTGCTGAAGGTTGGGCGCGTGGTTGTGGTATTACCGTTGCTGAAGCTGAGCGCATTGCAACAGATAAAGGTGAATGGCTATTACATCGCGGTAAAGTTGCTGGGCAACAAACCATTACGCTCCTTAGCGATGCGATGAACAAAGCCTTGGCTAAGTTACCTATCCCAAAACCTATGCGTTGGGGCGCGTACAAAACGCAGTTTATTCGTCCAGTACACACAGTGGCGGCCTTATTTGGCCGCGAGATTGTGGCGGGTGAAGTGTTGGGTAAAACCATCAGTAATCAATTACAAGGTCACCGTTTCCATCATCCAGCGCGCACCACACTTGCTCATGCGGATGCGATTTTCGATACGCTTAAAGGCGTGTATGTCATTGCTGATTATGACACCCGTAAAGCACAAATCCGTGCGCAAATCGAGGCGGCAGCGCAAGCTGTCAACGCGGTAGTTGCAATGGATGAAGACTTGCTTGATGAAGTGACGTCTTTGGTTGAATGGCCAGTGACGCTGACGGCGTCATTTGAAGAGTCATTCTTGCAAGTACCTGCTGAGGCACTTATTTGCACTATGAAGGACGACCAGAAGTATTTCCCGCTGTTAGACCAACATGGCAAGTTGCTAAACAAGTTCTTGTTTGTGTCTAACATCGAAAGTAAAGACCCTAGCGTGGTGATAGCAGGTAACGAGAAAGTGGTTCGTCCACGTCTTGCTGATGCAAAGTTCTTTTTCGAAACTGATAAAAAGCACACCCTAGAAAGCCGTTTAGCATCACTTGATACGGTATTATTCCAACAGCAATTGGGTACGCTCAAAGACAAGTCTGAGCGTATTGCTGCATTGGCGGGCTTTATTGCGGAGCAACTCGGTGCGGATAAAGCTCTAGCTGAGCGCGCAGGTTTACTCAGTAAGACCGATTTGATGACCAATATGGTGATGGAATTTACTGACGTGCAGGGTGTAATGGGGATGCATTACGCACGAATCGACGGCGAAGCAGAAGAAGTGGCACTGGCACAAAACGAGCAGTACATGCCACGTTTTGCTGGAGACGCGCTGCCGTCTAACCCAATTAGTTACGCAGTTGCGTTAGCAGACAAGTTTGATAGCTTAGTGGGTATTTTTGGTATTGGTCAGGCACCGAAGGGGGACAAAGATCCATTTGCACTACGCCGTGCCGCCATCGGTGCGCTACGTATTATGGTAGAAAAGTCACTGCCACTAGATATCCTCACTATTATCAGTAAAGCGCAAAGCTTGTTTGGCGACAAATTGAGTAATGCCAATGTGGCTGATGAAGTGTTTGAATTTATGCTAGGTCGCTTCCGCGCTTGGTATCAAGATGCTGGAATTGCAGTCGATGTGATCCAAGCGGTATTGGCGCGTCGTCCTTCTTCACCAGCGGATTTTGACCGTCGCGTAAAAGCGGTAAGTCACTTCCGTAGTTTAGCTGAGGCCGAAGCACTGGCCGCGGCAAACAAACGCGTAAACAATATCCTAGCGAAGAATAACGTTAGCACTGATGCTGATGTTAACAGCGGGCTATTGCAAGAGGCGGCTGAGCAAACCTTAGCGGCGCAAGTCGCTGCGCTAACTGCTGAGCTGGCGCCAGTTTATGCAGCGGGTGATTATCAAACTGCCTTAACGCGTCTTGCAACCTTGCGTGAAGCGGTCGATACCTTCTTTGATAACGTGATGGTAATGGCAGATGATGAGGCGGTGAAAAACAACCGCTTGGCATTATTGAGCCAGCTTAGCCGGTTATTTATGAATACTGCGGATATCTCAGTACTCCAAAACTAAGCGAGGAGCGGCTTTGCCGACAGGGCAAAGCCGTTAAAAAAGCGATGAAAAATACCTTATTAATTGCATTTTTGGCGCTGTTTCTCAGTGCGTGTAGCAGCCAACTGAGTGGCATCAAAGTTCGAGACCAACAAACTACAACAACTGTGATCAGTAAAATTGATAAAGTGATGTTTGTTCGTGGCGATTTTACTTTATGGGATGCTGATCCAGTTTACCAAATGCGTGAACAGGAAGCGGGTCTATACCAAACGCGGGTAAAGTTTACTACACCGGGTAAAGTCTATGAATTTAAAATCGCCGATGCGAATTGGAGCGAAGGCTATAACTGTGGTTATGCGGTCGAGGGTAAGTTAGCGCTAAGTCTAGCGCAAGTTGCAGATTGTCGTACGGTTTACAACTACTTTAGCTTTACGCCAGAGCGCAAAGGTTGGTATATCATTCAGCTGGATTACCGCAATCCGCGTCAGCCGTTAGTATCGGTACTTAAAGGCTAACTCAAAACATAAGAAAACGAGGCAAAAGCCTCGTTTTTTATATCCAGTCCAATCTACGGACAAGTAAATCCTCAGGACAGTTGCCGTTACAGACCCTTCTTAATTAAATATCGATACGGGGCTGTGGCCGTTTCTTGGGCCACTAAAGTGTGGTCCATAAACTCACAAAAGCTCGGAATATCACGGGTGGTGGATGGGTCATCCGCTATGACTAATAATGTCTCACCATTTTGCATTTTGCGCACGGCGCTGCGGATCATCATCACGGGCTCTGGGCAGCGAAGACCAAGGGCATCTAAAGTGTGATCGGGATTTTCAAAACTCATAGTCCGCTCTAAGTGTGCTGGTTAAAGGCGGTATTCTAACCTGACTCTAATGACAAGAAAACCTTGTTGGTAGTAAAGAAAAAAGGGCAAAGTACATGAAGTACTTTGCCCTTGGTCACCAAGTTGATTGGAAGAGCGCGGCTTATTCGACGCGCTCAAATACTGTTGCAATACCTTGACCTAACCCGATACACATAGTCGCTAAGCCATACTTAGCGTCTTTGGCTTCCATCAAGTTAATCAAAGTTGTGCTAATCCGTGAGCCTGAGCAACCTAAAGGATGGCCAAGTGCGATGGCGCCACCATTAAGGTTTACTTTTTGGTCAGCTACGTCTAGCAAACCTAAGTCTTTTAATACTGGTAAAGACTGCGCTGCGAAGGCTTCGTTGAGCTCAGCTACATCAATATCTGCAATGGTGAGGCCCGCTGCTTTTAACGCTTTTTGCGTCGCAGGCACTGGACCGTAACCCATAATAGACGGGTCACAACCCGCAACTGCCATGGCTTTGATGCGAGCACGAATTGGTAAACCTAGTTCTTTGGCTTTGCTTTCGCTCATTACTAATATAGCTGATGCACCGTCAGACAAGGCTGATGAAGTACCTGCTGTCACTGTACCAGTCGCTGGATTAAATACTGGGCGTAGCTGTGCTAAACCTTCAAGGCTGGTTTCTGGGCGGATCACTTCATCGTCTTCAACGAGGATCAGTGCGCCGTCATCATCGTGGCCTTCAGTGGCAAGGATTTCAGCTTTAAAGCGACCTTCTACAGTTGCCGCGTGAGCGCGTTGATGGGAACGGACTGCAAACGCATCTTGCTGCTCTCGGCTAATACCGTGGAGGGTGGCTAGATACTCAGCAGTCAAACCCATTACACCAGCTGCTTGTGCAACCGAGGTTGCCAAACCTGGATGGAAATCAACACCGTGCGTCATCGGCACGTGACCCATGTGCTCAACACCGCCAATGATGTAAGTATCACCAGCGCCAGTCATAATCGCGCGTGCTGCATCATGCAGCGCTTGCATTGATGAGCCGCATAGACGGTTTACCGTAACGGCTGGCACTGAATGCGGAATACCTGCCAACAACGCGGCGTTACGTGCAACGTTAAAGCCTTGTTCTAAGGTTTGTTGCACACAGCCCCAATAAATGTCGTCAATGCTAGCTGGGTCAACTTGCGGATTACGGGTTAACAAGCCTTTCATCAAATGTGCGCTTAAGTCTTCAGCACGGCGGTGTCTAAATACACCGGCTTTTGAGCGACCCATAGGGGTACGAATACAATCTACGATCACCGCGTGGTTCATGACGTGAGACATGTTATAGGCCCTCCACTTTATAGAACACTTTACCTTCAGCTGCCCATTGGCGAGTTTGCTCAGACACCTGATAGATGGCGCCTAAGTGCGCATATTTATCAGCCATCGCGACAAAGTTTGCCAGACCAATTTGGTCAAGGTAACGGAATGCGCCGCCACGGAACGGAGGGAAACCGATACCGTAAATCAATGCCATATCGGCTTCTTGCGGCGACGCCACTATGCCTTCTTGTAAGCACAGTAGCACTTCGTTGATCATCGGCACCATACAACGTTCGATAATAGTTTGTTTATCAAACTGAGTCGGCGCTGCGCAAATGCTGCTTAACAAGCTAATCGCGTCTGCATCTTTGGCTTTTTTCAAGCGGCCTTTACGGTCCGGCTCATATTGATAAAAGCCCAATTTGTTTTTCTGACCAAAGCGGCCTGCATTGGCAAGCACAGCAACTGGGTCTTTGTCTTGACGCGCCATCCGAGTTGGGAAGCCATCTGCCATTACGCCAGTGCAATGGTTTGCGGTATCAATACCTACTACGTCTAGGAGGTAAGCAGGACCCATCGGCCAGCCAAATACGCCTTCCATTACTTTGTCGATAGCGGCAAAATCTGCGCCTTCCACAACAAGCTGGCTAAAGCCCGCAAAGTAAGGGAATAACACGCGGTTAACGAAGAAACCAGGACAATCATTCACCACGATAGGTGATTTACCGAGTTGAACGGCGTAATCGACCACGACATTAATGGTTGCATCTGAGGTTTTTTCACCACGAATGATCTCGACCAATGGCATTTTTGGCACTGGGTTAAAGAAGTGCATACCGCAGAAATGTTCTGGGTGTTTTAGCGCTTGCGCTAATTCATCGATACGAATAGTTGAGGTATTTGAAGTTAAAATGGTGCCAGTAGGTAGCTGAGCTTCTAGGCTAGCCAACACTTTTTGTTTGACTTGTGGGTTTTCCACTACCGCTTCAACTATGATATCAACGCCTTCAAGGTCACGGTCGTTTAGGGTTGGCTGGATCTTGCCAAGCGTCGCGACCATCTTGTCGAGCTTCAAATGACCACGTTCAACCTTCTTACCTAAGATCTTGGCTGCTTCACCCATACCTAGCTCAAGCGCCTGAGGTTGGATGTCTTTCATTACAATCGGAATACCTTTATAAGCCGATTGGTAAGCAATGCCGCCACCCATAATACCGGCGCCGAGTACTGCTGCGCGTTTAATGGGTTTGTCGTTGGCTTTGGCGTGTTTCTTAGCAACACCTTTAATGTGTTGATCTGCTAGGAAAATACCGGTTTGTGCTGCGGCTTCTGGAGTTTTTGCCAGTTTTGCAAAGTTAGCATTTTCAATCGCCATGGCTTCTGCGCGGGTGCAGTTTGCTGCGGCTTTAACGGTTTTAACCGCCATCATAGGTGCAGGATAGTGACCTTTAGTTTGGCCAAATACCATGCCTTCTGCCATCGCAAAACACATCCCTTGCTCAACTTTATTGAGTTTTAAAGGTGATAATTTCACTGCACGTTTGGCGCGCCAATCAAGCTTGCCAGCAATGGCTTGCTCAAGCAATTTAATGCTGGCAGCAAGGAGTTTGTCTTGGCTGACTACGGCATCCACTGCACCTACTTTTAGTGCATCTGCAGCGCGGTTTTCTTGGCCTGTCGCAATCCAAGTTAGAGCATTGTCTGGGCCAATGATACGTGGCAAACGTACGGTGCCACCAAACCCTGGCATGATCCCCAGTTTTACTTCAGGTAAACCGATTTTAGCGCTTTCAGAAGCAACCCGGTAATCTGTAGCTAGTAACCACTCACACCCACCACCTAGCGCCATACCATTGATGGCAGACACAGTAGGGAAAGGTAAATCTTCGATGGCATCGAAGACATCAGTGGCGTTTTTGATCCAGCCCACAAGCTCTTGCTCAGGTAACTGGAAAGTAGGTAAAAATTCGAAAATGTCGGCACCGATGATGAAATGATCTTTATCACTGGTGAACACCATAGCGTGAATATCATCACGCTTGGCAAGTTCCGCTAAGGCTTTGCCGCAATCTTGCAAAGTTTGCTGAGATAATTTGTTTACCGAGCCCGGCATACAAAATTTAAACTCTGCGATGTTGTCTTTGTAAAAGTCGACTACAAAGGACTCGCTTTGGTATAGCATGCTTTTGTCTCCCTCGTGTGCTCACTGGTACGATGAGTTGTAATTTCACCCAGTGTCGCTGCTTTAAAAAAAAAATGCAATGAAAAATTTACCCGTAATTTACCGCGCAAACTAAAAATACCAGCCAAGAGATGCTATGGTGTGGCTGTGATGTTTTTTGCTAAACATACCCGTTTTACCCAGCCCGCATTCAGCTATGGCGCCGTAATGTGTGCGGGTCAAACGGCAACGACACTCATCGATGCGCGCATTTTTTGATAGCCATCCTCAGCTTAGTGATTGGTTACCATCGCATCATTCAATGTAGACGACTTCACGGGACTATGTATTAAGCATGTTGAAAAAATGGTTATCGGTTATTGGTTGTGTGGGGCTTGCGATTTGCGCTAAAGCCAGCAGCGCCAGTGTTGATCATCAGGCATTTAAAGATGCCGAGAAAATAGCTTGGTCTGGCAATCACAACGCTTTTCGCAATGCGTTAGCGGCGCTTGAACATCCGCTCAGCCCTTATGTAGAAATGGCTTTCTACAAACGCCACCCAAGTTTGAAATATCAAGAAGAAATCACCCGCTTTTTAAGTGTCTACGAACACACCCCGCTGGAGTGGCCGGTGCGAGAAAGTTGGCTGCATTACCTAAAGAGGCGCGGTAAAAAAGGCGAGTTTATTGAAGCGTACCGCGAAACGAGGGACGCTGAGTTGCAGTGTTTATATTTGCGTTATCAGCTTGATTTAGGTGCACCAGCAAGTGCCATATTGCCACAAGTAGACAACTTGTGGACGGTTGGCACATCCCAGCCCAAAGTCTGTGATCCGCTATTTTCTCGGTGGCAAAAAGCGGGGCGAATGACTCAAGAATTGATTTGGCAGCGGATCACTAAAACTGCGCAAGATGGGCAAAGTGCCTTATTGCCATATTTAAAAACCTTGCTCCCTGAGCAGGAAGCTTATCTTGCTGATTTATATCTTGCGGTGCGTCAAGACCCAAGCGCTGCCGCGGGTTTATATCGCTTTCAAAAGCGCACGGTAAAAGAAACCGAAATTGCCGTCTATGGTATTAAACGGCTGATCTGGCGCGATAAGTCTTTGGCGCTACGGGCTTGGGATAAACTCCAAACCCTGTTGAATTTTAGTCCTGAGCAAAAGGACGAAGTTGCGTACCGCTTTGCTTTGGCGTTGGCGTCAAAAGGGGAGCCTGAGGCAAACTTTTGGTTAAACAAAGTACCTACCGCGATGCGAGATGAAAAGCTGATGCAGTGGTTACTGGCAAACAAACTTAAACACCAAGATTGGGAAGGGGTGGTCGCACTGTTTGTCGGTCATGAGCAGCTGAGCGCAGGGCAAAAATATTGGCTGGCATATAGCCACCAGCAGTTGGGTTATCGTGAAAAGGCCGAGCCGCTTTGGCAGGAGTTAGCACAGCAGCGTCATTACTATGGCTTTTTGGCCGCAGCGAGGCTTAACTTACCTGTGCAGCTCAATGCTGAAGCGCTAACGATTACGCCGTTATTACAGCAGCAAGTCGCTGCCGCACCGGGTTTTAAACGCGCCAAAGCGCTCTATGAAATGGAGCGTTACACAGAGGCACGGCGTGAATGGAATTATCTTACTAGTACTTCCAGTCGCGACGAAAAGCTCGCTGCCTCACTGTTAGCGGCTGAGTTTGATTGGTATGACAGCAGTATTTTCACGTTAGCTGAAATTGGCGCTTGGGATTTTGTCGAGATCCGTTTTCCGCTTGCGTATTTAGACTTGTTTGAACGTTACAGCAAAGAGAACCGTATTGATTTGGCATGGAGTATTGCGATTGCAAGACGTGAAAGCTCATTTGCGCCCGATGCACGCTCTCGCGCTGATGCTTACGGGTTAATGCAACTGTTACCAAGCACCGCCAAATATATTGGTAAAAGTCGTGTGCCTAATCATAGATTGCTGCAACCCGGCACCAATATCCGCTTAGGCACCGACTACTTGCAGTATCTGAAAAACAAGACCGATGGTAACGAAGTACTCGCTACGGCGTCTTACAACGCGGGTTATTATCGGGTGAAGAAATGGCTGCCACAGCAAGCGATACCCGCAGAGCTGTGGATAGAGTTGATCCCCTATACTGAAACTCGTGATTATGTAAAAAATGTTTATGCTTATCGACAAGTGTATAACATGAGATTAGGTAAGCAAGACAACATCCTCGGCGACATTTTGCAAATGTCGATAGGCGGATAAAAGCACCTGCGAACATGGGAAAACGACTTATCGCGGTACGTCGTTTTTCTTATATCGCTATGTTAGACTGATGAGCAACAAGCAAAATTAAATATGGGTACACCATGGACAAGATAGCTGGATTTTACGCCGAACATATCGCCACTTTACAACAACGCACGCGCGTGATTTTAGAGCGCCAAGGCTTAGATGGTTTAGTGATCCATTCGGGTCAGGCAAAACGCCAATTCCTAGATGATATGTACTATCCATTTAAAGTAAATCCTCACTTCAAAGCTTGGCTGCCGGTACTGGATAACCCCCATTGTTGGTTGGTGGTCAATGGTAACGACAAACCTAAGTTAGTGTTCTATCGTCCGGTGGATTTTTGGCATAAAGTGCCTGACGAGCCAAATGATTTTTGGGCAGATTATTTTGATATTCAGCTCTTGGTGCAGCCAGATCAAGTAGAGAAGTTTTTGCCTTATGACAAAGCCAGTTTTGCGTATATTGGTGAATACTTAGAAGTTGCGCAGGCGCTTGGCTTTACCCATATGAACCCAGAAGCCGTTTTGAATTATCTGCATTATCATCGAGCCTATAAAACGCATTATGAGCAAGCTTGCTTGCGCGAAGCAAACCGTTTGGCGGTGTTAGGTCATCAGGCGGCGCGTGATGCGTTCTATCAGCGCGGTTCGGAATTTGCGATTCAGCAAGCTTACCTAAATGCCACCGCACACGCTGAAAACGATACGCCGTATGGCAATATCGTTGCGCTGAATGAAAACTGTGCCATTTTGCATTACACCCATTTTGAGCGCCAAGCACCCAAGCAACACTTGTCTTTTTTGATTGATGCGGGTGCCAATTACAATGGCTATGCTGCAGATATCACTCGGACTTACGATTTTGCTAAGCAAGGTGAGTTCGCAGAATTAGTTAGCGCGCTTAATGCTCACCAAATCGCGTTAGGAAAAGCGTTAGCGCCGGGTAAGCTTTATGGTGAGCTGCATATGGAATGTCACTTTCGTATGGCGCAGCTCTTGGCGGAATTTAAGCTGGTTAATTTGAGCGCCGAAGATATTGTCGCGAAGAAGATCAGTAGCACTTTCTTCCCGCATGGTCTTGGTCATCATTTAGGTTTGCAAGTACATGATATGGGTGGCTTTATGGCAGATGAGCAAGGTACTCATCAAGCGCCACCAGAAGGTCATCCGTTTTTACGTTGTACACGCCGAATTGAACCGAATCAGGTGTTTACGATTGAGCCTGGGTTGTATTTTATCGATTCATTACTGGCTGATTTAAAACAAACCGACAACAGCAAATATATTAACTGGTCAAAAGTCGATGCATTGCGCCCGTATGGTGGCATTCGTATTGAAGACAACATCATTGTTCATGCGGATCACTTAGAGAATATGACTCGCGACCTTCATTTAGATTAAGCACGGGCTTTTATTAGCAGTTTAGATAAGGGGCCAATGTGCCCCTTTGATTTGAGTGACACTATGGCGAAATACTGTATTTCTATAGTTGCACGACTTATCTGGTCGATTTCAGTAATAGCGCCTAGTGCGCATATCTCCACAGTTGAGCGACAACATGTCTGAGTATTATATTCCTGCGACTTCGTTGACTTATCAGGAAGAGATCAAAAAAAGCACCTTTATCGTGCATATTGCACACACCCCGACCTTGCAAGACGCGAAAGCTTTTATCCAAAGTATTTGCCACGCTTATCCTGACGCTCGTCATAACTGCTGGGCGCATGTTGCTGGGCATCCTAAAGGTAGTCATGTTTACGGCTTTTCTGATGACGGAGAGCCAAATGGTACTGCGGGCAAGCCGATGCTTAATGTGTTGATGGGCTCTGGACTTGGTGAAGTCACCGCGGTAGTAACACGCTATTTTGGTGGCATTAAGCTGGGGACGGGTGGGTTGGTGCGAGCTTATGGTGGTTGTTTGAACCATGCCTTGGCACAATTGCCCACAACCTTAAAAATCCCAGCTGCGGTGATAGTCGCGCAATCTGAGTATGGACAGCAAGGCGTCATTGAGCAGTATTTAACCCAGCATTTTACGGTGCTTAAGATTGAAAAAGACTATACTGCCACTATCGCTTGGCAGGTGGAACTCGACTATCGTGAAGCTAAACGGGCTTGTGAAGAAATCAAGGATTTAACGCACGGTATGGTTGAGTTCGCAATAAAAGCATAAGACAATCGTCGGGTTAATAAAAAATGAGCATCTGCGTGCATGCAATTTCGTACCATAATTAAAATCCTCGGCCAGCTGGTGGTGCTATTTAGTATCACTATGGTGCCTCCGGCGATAGTGTCGCTACTCTATAAAGACGGGGGCGGTGTGCCTTTCGTTTTGGCGTTTATCTTCAGCGTTATAATTGGCTTGGCAGCTTACTATCCAAACCGTCGCGAGCACGGTGATTTAAAAGCACGCGAAGGCTTTCTGATAGTGGTGCTGTTTTGGCTGGTACTGGGGTCATTTGCGGCGTTGCCACTGATTTTCTTACAGGAACCTAACTTATCTCTAGCCGATGCGGTATTCGAGGCATTTTCGGGCTTAACTACTACTGGTGCCACAGTATTGACTGGCATCGAGTATTTGCCTAAATCGATTTTGTTTTACCGCCAACAATTACAGTGGCTTGGTGGTATGGGCATCATCGTTTTGGCAGTCGCCGTACTGCCTATGCTTGGGGTTGGGGGCATGCAGTTGTATCGTGCCGAGACGCCCGGCCCAGTCAAAGATTCTAAAATGACGCCACGCATTGCCGATACCGCAAAACACCTTTGGTATATCTATGTATCGCTGACCATTGCCTGTACTGTGGCTTATTGGAGTGCTGGCATGAACTGGTTTGATGCTATTTGCCATGCTTTTTCGACCATAGCTATTGGTGGTTTCTCAACTTATGATGCTTCTATGGGTCACTTTGATAGCCCGATGATCAATTTTATCTGTGTGGTTTTTTTGCTGATTGCGGCGGTGAACTTCTCACTTCATTATGCTGCGGTTGCCAGTCGTAGCGTCAAAGCTTACTTGCGCGATCCAGAATTTAAAGTATTTTTGTTTATTCAGGCGGTGCTGGTGGTGATCTGCTTTGCGGTGTTGTCATCAAACCATGTCTACGCCGATGGTGACGAAACCTTAGATCAAGCCTTGTTTCAGGCGGTGTCGATTAGTACTACAGCCGGGTTTGCCACTGATAATTTCTCTGCTTGGCCATTGTTCCTACCTATCTTGTTGATCTTCTCAAGCTTTATTGGTGGGTGCGCAGGCTCAACTGGCGGCGGAATGAAGGTGGTGCGGGTGTTTTTGTTGTATTTACAAGGCATACGCGAATTAAACCGTTTGGTGCATCCTCGCGCAATTTACTCTATTAAATTAGGCCGCAAAGCCTTGCCGGATAAAGTGGTGGAAGCGGTATGGGGGTTTTTTTCTGCTTACGCGTTAGTGTTTGTGGTGATCATGCTAGGGCTGTTGGCTACTGGCTTAGATAACATCACAGCGTTTTCTGCCACCGCGGCGTGTCTCAACAATTTAGGTCCTGGTCTTGGTGAAGTGGCCGCTCACTATGGCGATATCAGTGATACCGCCAAATGGCTGCTAACCTTGGCAATGGTGTTTGGTCGTCTTGAGATTTTTACCTTATTAGTGCTTTTTACCCCGACTTTCTGGCGTGGGTAAATAAAGACAATGACAGCAGCGCGCAGGGACTCTGTGCGCTGTTGTCATTCTGAAAGATGCGGCCAATTGTCGCTCAGTCCTTGTGTTAAAACGCCAAATCCTCACTTTCCATGTTAATTGCCCTTGGCACACGTCACCAAGGGTATGAACTTCTGCGCGCCGGTGTGTGTTAGTGTGACTTTTGTACAAAACGGCATTGTGCAAGGCTAATTGATGAACTATTTTTAAACGGTTATTACAAGATTGCTTAACAATATTATAAAAACTCGGATTTTCGGGTTTTTATTTAGAGAAACTGTTCACATGGGATTAACTAGGGGTAACGTTATGCTCGCGTTTGCTTACTCAAAATCAGGGAATGTCGTGGAAGAACAGACGCTCTTCACATATAGCGGTGAGGAGCCGCCAGAGTGCCAGCTGGCTAGAAACGTTGCGACTATTAATCAATACCTTAGTAATTATGGTGCATTAAAACCAGTAGGTGGTGCTCGTCACCCTAGCTTGGCAATGTACGCTTTACACCACGAAATTGGCTGTGAACTCGGGGTGCGTTTTATAACAAAAATAATACATGAGTCAGAACTCTGGCAAAAACGCACCCTGCCTTCCCTCGCGCTTGAAGCTGCGCAATTGATGCAGCATAGTCAACAGCCATGTGAACTGGCGGGTCTGACTTTTGTGCTCAAACGTAATGGTGAAGCTATGGTGTTTTTCACCGAAAATCATGAGCTAGATTTAGTGATGAGTTCATTAGAAGTGCAAAGTCGGATGATGACGCTACGCGAAGGTGCGCAGGTGTTGCGTGGGCACTTCCTGCTGGCATAAAGCACCAAGGCACTTGCACAAACGGGTAAGTCAGTCTTTAATGGCATCACAAGGTTAGTCATCGTACGTGTTGTCCATTCATCATGATTAAGACGGTCGTAGCAGGAAGTCAGCAATATATTAGTCAGTTACAAAGTGGTGTGAGCATAGATCTTGAGATCATTATGCCCGCTACAAGTAAGCGTGTTAAAACAGAATATATAGGTCAGCTCGCTGATCAATTTATAGTTCTTAACCACCCCAACCCTAAGCGATTAGGCGCGGCGTTGGATTATCTCAAAGAGGGTTCGACAGTTGTAGTGCGAGCGCTCCTAGAACAAAGTGGCGGCGAGATCATTGCTTTTAAAGAGCAGATCAAAGCGGTCACAGTCCATCCCGCGCGGCTTATTTTTCTTTACTTTCCTGATCGGATCCAGCTGATGTGCTTACGTAACCATGCTCGCATCCCGACGCTTATCCCTGCGGTATTATCACAAGGGGAGTTTGCCACGGTAGGGGTGATTAAAGATATCAGCGTTGCGGGTCTCTTAATTGATGTTAGTGAAGCTCAGCTACCTGCGGACTTTAAAGAGCGTACCTGCCATATTTTGATTGAAGGTAAAGAAGGCGATAAAACCACCTTGTCGGGTCAAGTATGCAGTCTCAAACGTCAAGGCGAGACTATTCACTTAGGTATTAAATTACTGTCTGATAAACAGCAAATGGATAAAGTGCTGCGGGAATATTTAATCGACCTTTCAGCACTAGAAGAAGTGGGTGGCACACTACATAAATAGCGCACTGACCTGAAACAGTTTTTCCACTACGCCAATGTGCTTTTTATCGATCAGGAACATGATCACATGGTCACCTGATTCGATAGTGGTATCATCGTGGGCGATAAGCACATCATCGTCACGGACGATGGCGCCAATTGTTGTGCCAGCGGGAAGTTTAATATCGCGGATCGCTTTACCGACTACTTTAGAGGTGGTTTCATCGCCATGTGCAACCGCCTCGATAGCTTCTGCCGCGCCTTTACGTAAAGAATACACGTTAACGATATCACCACGACGAACGTGAGTCAGCAGCGCAGAAATGGTTGCTTGTTGTGGTGATATGGCAATATCGATTTCGCCCCCTTGGACTAAATCAACGTAGGCACTACGCTGAATTAACACCATAGTTTTGCCTGCGCCCATACGTTTGGCGAGCATAGCGGCCATAATGTTAGCTTCGTCGTCATTGGTAACGGCGATAAATACGTCGACTTGCTCGATGTGTTCTTCAGAGAGCAGTTCATGATCTGACGCGTCACCACAAAAGACCACAGTATTGTCGAGCATTTCTGACAGCTGAGTGGCTCGACCAGGATTGCGCTCAATCAATTTTACACTATGATTCTTTTCCAATGAGCGGGCTAAACCCGCACCTATGTTACCACCACCTGCTATCATGATTTTTTTGTATGAACGCTCAAGCTTTTGTAGCTCATTCATGACCGCACGAATATGCTTGGTGGCAGCGATAAAAAACACTTCATCGTCCGCCTCAATCACCGTAGTGCCAAGCGGTTTGATGGCCTTACCTTGGCGATAGATGGCAGCAACACGAGTATCCACGTTAGGGATGTGTTCTTTCAACGCAGAGAGCGCGTAGCCAACCAGTAAGCCACCGTAATAGGCTTTAACCGCTACCAATGACAGCATGCCATCGGCGAACTGTAACACTTGGAGGGCGCCCGGATAATCTATCAAACGGCGAATATAATTGGTGACCAGTTGCTCCGGTGCGATGTAATGGTCAACAGGTAAGTCGTTATTGTGGAATAACTTTTCTTTATGGCGTAGGTACTGCTCAGAGCGAATACGGGCGATTTTGGTCGGAGTATTAAAAATACTGTAGGCGACCTGACACGCCACCATATTCACTTCATCTGAGCTGGTAACCGCAATAATCATATCCGCATCTTCAGCTCCGGCTTGCCTGAGTACATCAGGGTGAGCTGAGTGACCATGAACAACTTGTAGGTCGTATTTGTCCTGAAGCTCGCGTAAACGCTCTCCGTCAATATCAATGACGGTGATTTCGTTTTGCTCACCGACTAAATTCTCTGCCAGTGTTCCGCCGACTTGTCCGGCGCCTAAGATGATGATTTTCATATTGCTTTTATGCTTTTTTGGTTAGTTTTGCATAGTAAAAGCCGTCACTCAGGCCGGGTAAAAACTGTTTGCCTGGTTTGTCACGGGTATCCGTTTCATCTAGAGGATGCCATATTGCATCCGTATGTGCTGCTAAAAAAGCAGAAATTTGTTGCTGATTCTCTTGTGGGAGTACCGAGCAGGTGGCGTAGACTAGAGTGCCGCCGGATTTTAACAACGGCCAGATTTGGCGCAAAATTTCTGCCTGCAACGTTGCAAGTTCGGTAATATCAGACGCGCGACGTAGCCATTTGATGTCCGGATGACGGCGGATCACACCTGTAGCCGAGCAGGGCACGTCGAGTAAAATCTTATCGTAGTGACGACCATCCCACCATTGTTGTGGTTGGGCGGCATCACCTTGGATGCAATGGGCGTTTAGTTGTAAACGCGCAAGATTATCCTCAACACGCTTGAGACGTTCAGCATCCGCATCCATCGCAGTAACACTGCAATCCGCGAGCTCAAGAATATGACAAGTTTTACCACCGGGTGCCGCGCAGGCATCCAAAATATGGTCACCAGCTTGTGGGGCGAGTATTCTTGCCGCTAACTGAGCTGCAGCATCTTGCACTGAGCATGCGCCGCTGGCAAAGTCTGGCAATTGTGCCACATCACAAGGTTGGTTGAGTAAAATACCGTCGCTAAACCCGTCGTGCACACTGTGTGCAATACCCGCTGCGGTTAGTTTGGCACTATACTCAGCAACACTGTTAATGCGGCTATTGACCCGTAACCACATTGGAGCTTGTTGCTGATTGGCGTGTAAAATCTCTTGCCACTGCGTTTCATAGCCAGCTTGTAGTGCCTTAATAAACCACGAAGGGTGGTTATATTGGCACACCGGATTGCCATTGGCGCTGGCTTCGAGCGCCGCTTGCTGACGCTGAAAATTACGCAAAATCGCATTGACCAAACCTTTCAAGCCCGGTGCTTTTAGCTCTTGTAGTGCGTTGACGGTTTCTGCCACAGCGGCATGGGGTGGCACGCGCATATGTTGGAGTTGGTAAATACCCACATACAACAAAAATTGGAAAACGCGGTTTTTGCCTTTTAGGGGTTGTTCGAGCAAGGTCTGGCAGTAATGTTCCAGAGTCGGTAAGTAACGTAGCACGCCGTAACACATTTGCTGCAGTAAGGCGCGGTCTTTGACCGGTAACTGCTTCGCCGCAAGGGGCAATTGCGTTGAGAGTGATTGGCCCTTATCGACGACTTGAAACAGCGTTTGCGCAGCTAAGGCGCGCACATTGGTCATAACTGACCTGCCGTGCTGCCCGGCGTAACCCAATCACTGCGACCATTTAAGAAGTCTTGAGCGCTCATTGGCTTTTTGCCTTCCGGTTGTAGCTGAGTGATCTTCAGGGCTTGCTGCGCCGTTGCGATAACAATGCCGTTCTTATCCGCACTAATAATGGTGCCTGGCGCTGCGCTGGCGTCAACCACTTCGGCTTGCCAAACTTTGACGGTATTGCCTTGGAATTGGGTGTAGCAAATCGGCCATGGGTTAAACGCGCGGATATTACGCTGTAGCTGCTCAGCAGGCTGTTGCCAGTCAAGTTCAGCTTCTTCTTTGGTGAGCTTTTTCGCGTAGTTTGCCAGAGTGTCATCCTGTTTTACCGGCGTAAGACTTTGCGTTGCAACTTGCTCAAGGGTTGTCAGCAATGCTTGTGGGCCAAGCTCGGCAAGTTTGTCATAAAGAGATGCGCTGGTGTCAGTGGTTTCGATAGGACAACGCGCAATCAGCAGCATGTCACCAGTATCAAGGCCAACGTCCATCTGCATGATGGTCACACCAGTCTCGCTGTCACCTGCCCATAAGGCCCGTTGAATTGGTGCTGCACCGCGCCAGCGCGGTAAAATCGAACCATGCACGTTGAGACAACCATATTTAGGCGTGTCGAGAATCGCCTTGGGTAATAACATACCATAAGCTACGACTACCATCACATCTGCGTTTAGTGCAGCCAGCTCGGCTTGTGCTTCGGCAGTTTTTAACGTGGTTGGTTGGTAAACAGGAATGTCATGTTGTAAAGCCAGCTCTTTGACTTCACAGGCTTTGAGTTTTTTGCCACGTCCTGCGGGTTTATCTTCTGGGCAGTATACCGCCACAACATGATGAGCAGAGTCAATCAGAGCGCCAAGGTGACGCGCAGCAAAATCTGGCGTCCCGGCAAATACGATACGTAGAGGTGAGGTCACAATTCTTCCCAATTCTGGTCAGCAGCTTAAGCGCGTGCTGCTTTGGCTTCTTTTTCGATTTTCTTACGGATACGCTGGCGTTTCAGCGGCGACAAATAATCGATAAACAGTTTGCCTAGCAGGTGGTCGAGTTCGTGTTGCACACACACAGCTAATAAGCCATCGGCAGAGAACTGATACTCTTCGCCTTGTTCATTTAAAGCTTTGACTGTGACTTGTTCCGCGCGGTCGACTTTAGCGTAAGAATAAGGCACAGATAAACAGCCTTCTTCACTGATGGTCGTACCTTCACGCGCGATGATCTCAGGATTAATTAACACGCGTGGCTCGTTGCGCTCTTCTGATACGTCAATTACCACGATACGTTGATGAATATCTACTTGGGTGGCTGCGAGGCCAATGCCGTTTTCATCGTACATGGTCTCCAGCATGTCTTTGACGATTTGACGTACAGTATCGTCCACCGCAGCTACAGGTTTAGCAACAGTGCGTAAACGTTCATCTGGAAATCTAAGTACTTCTAATATGGCCATGGTTACCTTTTCGTTTCTGAATAAAATAGGGTATTGTATGAGTTTATTTTAGCCATTCAGATTCACCTTTAACAGGTTTTGATTGATAATATCGAAAAATAACTCAAGGAAGCCGACATGAAATCGTCCTTTGTTGCCTGGTTTTTCGCTGCAGCAACCGCATTTGCAGTGCAAGCTGAACAGGTTACGGTAAAGAGTACAGCGCCTCAGCAGTATGTTGTGAAGCAAGGAGACACGCTGTGGGACATTTCAAGTTTGTATCTTGCTAGCCCTTGGCGTTGGCAGGAGTTATGGCAATCGAATCCACAAATTAAAAATCCGGATTTGATTTATCCTGGCGATGTGTTGGCATTGGTTTATGATGCCAGTGGTGTGCCCCAGCTGCAATTAGTAAAAGGGGTAAAAAAGCTTTCGCCAACGTCTCGGGTCGCGCTAAAAAGCTTACGTGCTATTCCAACTTTGCCGATGAACCTCATCGAGCCTTACCTAACTTACGAAATTGCCATGAGTGACGAAGACGTTGCCGCCTTGCCAATCGTGCTGGGTGCTAATCGCAACGTTAAAATGAATACTCAAGGGCAATTGCTTTACATCAAGGGCGATGTCAATCAGCAGGCTGTCTATGGTATTTATCGCTTAGGTGAGCATTATAGAGATTTGCAAAGCCAACAAGTGTTAGCGCGCGAAACTAAGCTGGTGGCCACAGTGCGTGCTGTACACGGCGGCAATATAGCTGCAGGGACGCCAGCCTCGGTAGCAGTGGAAACGGTCAAGCAGGAGATTAGAGCTGGGGACGTGCTGATGCCGCTGCAACAACTTTATTCGGCGCAATTTAAGATGTCGCGACCAAGCAATGCGGTACAAGGTCAGATAGTCGCAACCAACAATCAGTTGCGAGAATTTAGTACGATGTCGATTGTAGTATTAAACTTAGGCAAGGCGGATGAAGTTAACGAGGGTCACATTTTAGACATTCAACGTCAGTCGCCTACAGTCATCGAAGGCCAAGCAGGCCCGCGTTATATTGAAGACGCCAATAGCTTAGAAAAGCTGGTAAAAGCCGTAGCCGAAACATTCGGCACAGAAAATAGCGAAGCAAGTGTAGTTTGGACTATGCCCAAGGAAAAAGTGGGTGAGCTGATGATTTTCAAAGTATTTGATAAAGTCAGCTATGCCTTGGTGACTAAAACCAGAGAGCCGCTACGCGTCGGCGATTACGTTGTGGCACAACCGAACTAACTGTACAGCTTCGCCTCAGCTCTAAGGAGAGAGCGATGGTCGCATTAACACTTGAACAGTATTTACAACTCAGTCTATGTCCTGCCTTGGGCGTAGCTAAAATTCAACGTTGGCTTGCTAAGTTAGCCTTTTCAGATTGGCATACCGCTTCAGACGAAGTGTGGCTACAACTAGGCGCTACAACCGCACAAATTCAGCATTTTCGTTATCCGCCTACAGTGCGTATCGATAAATTGATAGGTGAGATTGAGCACAAGCAACTTGGGTGGCTTGGTTTCTTCGACGCGGATTATCCCGCGCTACTACAGCAGATCTCTGCTCCTCCACTGATATTATTTTATCGCGGTAATGCCGCCTTACTGCATACGCCGCAGCTCGCCATTGTTGGTAGTCGCAGTGCCTCGGCCACTGGCCGAGCCATTGCAAGCGAATTTGCCGAGCAATTAACCCAGCATGGCCTCACCATTACGTCGGGGTTGGCGATGGGTATCGACGGTGCGGCTCACCAAGGGGCGCTGCGCTATGGGAGTACTATTGCAGTGTTAGGCACTGGTGTGGATGAGGTCTACCCCAAACGGCATAGTGGGCTTTATCACCAGATAGTGGAGCAGGGCTTAGTCATTAGTGAGTTTTTACCGGGCACGCCACCATTAGCTACGCACTTTCCAAGGCGGAATAGGATCATTTCTGGATTATCCTTAGGTGTGCTACTGGTGGAGGCGGAAATCAAAAGTGGTTCACTGATCACCGCACGTTATGCGTTAGAACAGAATCGCGAGGTTTTTGCGATACCCGGCTCAATCCGCAATCCGTTGGCAAGCGGTTGTCATCATTTAATCAAACAAGGTGCGGTACTGTGTGAGAATAGTGAAGATATTCTTTGCGAACTACAGCTTTTTTCACAAAACCGTCTATATGTTAAAGAAGAAGGGGTAAACAACGTGGAGGATTGCCCTGTATTAAGTAACTTAGGCTTTGAGGTAACGAGTTTCGATGCCTTATTGCACAGAACCCAGTGGTCAGTAGCTGAGTTAACGGCAAAGTTGCTTGACCTTGAGCTTGAAGACAAAGTGGCCAGAGTTGCGGACGGCTACATTAGAGTGGCGAGGGGGTAGTTATGTTTGATATTTTGATGTATTTGTTCGAGAACTATATCCACAATGAATCTGAAGTGTTTGTAGAGCAAAACGAACTGACCAAAGAATTGCTCCGTGCGGGCTTTAACCAAGAAGAAATTTACAAAGCGTTGGACTGGCTGGAACAATTAGCCGATTTACAACACAGTGACGAACACCCTTACCTCAATGCTAAACCAGAGCGTTCAATTCGAGTTTTTGCCGAGCAAGAGTGTGAAATGCTCGATATCGAATGCCGCAGCTTTTTAATGTTTGTTGAACGCGTTGGTGTGATAGACAGCAGCACGCGAGAAATGGTTATCGACCGGGTATTTGCCTTAGAAAAGCCGGCAATTTGTCTGGATGACCTAAAATGGGTGATATTAATGGTGTTATTTAATGTGCCCGGTAAAGAACAAGCTTATGCACAAATGGAGGATTTGATTTTCGATGAACCCAATGGCGTTTTACATTAGTTTTAGTTAGCAAACCCGAGTTTTGGCGTTTTTGCTAAATTTATCCGTTTCTGGGTCAGGGCGACTTGACCCTTTTACCTATCTGATTATAGTAGGCGGCAACTTTGTCCAGCCTTTTGAAACGCCATGAGTAAAATTGACCAGCAACTGTTTGACGTCAGCCGCCATGCCTTAGAACGTGAATATGAGGTATGCCCACAATGTGGAGCAGAGTTGGTGATCAAATACAGTAAAAATGGCGCATTTCTTGGCTGTGGCAGTTATCCCAACTGCGATTATGTCCGTCCTTTGCATCACCATGATGGGCATGTCATAAAGCAATTGGACAGCATGTGTCCAGAGTGCGCAAAGCCGCTGGTGGTGCGAAATGGCCGTTATGGCATGTTTATCGGCTGTAGTGGGTTCCCAGCGTGTCATTATATTGCCAGCCAACAGCAAGAGGTGGCGCATCAAGCGTTACCTGCCTGTCCAAAATGCAACAAGGGTCATTTAACCAAGCGTGTGAATAAATTTGGTAAACATTTTTACTCTTGTGAGCGTTATCCGCAGTGCAAATACAGCGTGAATTTGCCACCAGTCGCGCAATCATGTGAAGCTTGTGGTTGGCCTCTGCTGGTGGAGAAAAAAAGAGGCGCGAAAACTGTGCTACAATGCCCGCAGAAAAGTTGCCAACATAAACACGAAATGCCATGAAGGAACTCCTATCTTCAGAAATAAGCGCTGCCTGTGAACTTCTCTCGCAAGGCGGAGTGTTATGTTATCCAACTGAAGCTGTGTTTGGTTTAGGCTGCGATCCGCAAAACGAAGCGGCAGTAGCAAAAATTCTCGCCCTTAAGCAGCGTGAGATAGGTAAGGGTTTAATCCTTATCGCAGCCAATTATGGGCAATGCTTACGCTTTGTTGCAGATGAAAAAATTGCCATGGATAAACGCGCTGAGATATTCTCAGCTTGGCCGGGGACGACCACTTGGCTCTTGCCTGCTGAAGCACACACACCATATTGGTTGCGCGGTGATCACGATACCATAGCGGTTCGCGTGACCGATCACCCCATTGTTAAACAACTGTGCTTACAGTTTAACGGCGCAATTGTTTCGACGAGCGCCAACCCTGCGGGCTTGCCAGCAGCAACCAGTTTAGCGGCAGCGCAGCAGTATTTCGCTGACCGAGTTGACGGTTACCTCGTTGGTGAATTGGGTAACGCTCTGCGCCCCAGTCAGATCAAAGATGCGCGAACAGGCGCCATAATTAGGATTTAACATGCAAAACTCACTTTTAGAGGCAGTGAAAAGTTTTTTAATGGCACTGCAAGATGAGATCTGTCGAGGTCTAGAACAGGCCGACGGCACAGGTCATTTCGTAGAGGATGCTTGGCAACGAGAAGAAGGCGGCGGTGGTCGTACTCGCGTGTTGCGGGGTGGTGCTGTGATAGAACAAGGCGGCGTGAACTTTTCGCATGTGTTTGGTGCTTCAATGCCTGCGTCTGCAACGGCACATCGTCCTGAGCTTGCAGGTCGTAGTTTTCATGCTTGTGGCGTATCTTTGGTGATCCACCCTAAAAACCCTCATATTCCGACCAGTCACGCCAATGTACGTTTTTTTATTGCTGAGAAAGAGGGTGAGGCGCCAATTTGGTGGTTTGGTGGTGGCTTTGACTTAACGCCATTTTACCCAGTACTGGACGATGTTAAACATTGGCATCAAGTGGCTAAAGATCTCTGTACACCATTTGGCGAGCAAGTCTATCCGCAATATAAACAATGGTGTGATGAGTATTTTTACTTGAAACATCGTGGCGAAACGCGCGGTGTCGGCGGTTTATTCTTTGACGACTTGAACGAATGGGGCTTTGAGCGCAGTTTTGAGTTTATGCAGGCCGTCGGGCAAGGCTTTTTGGCGGCTTACGTGCCAATTATCGAACGTCGTAAAGATACACCTTACAGCGAATCACAACGCCAGTTCCAGCTTTATCGTCGTGGCCGTTATGTTGAATTTAATCTGGTATGGGACAGAGGTACCTTATTTGGTTTGCAAACGGGCGGACGTACCGAATCCATTTTAATGTCGATGCCACCTTTAGTTCGCTGGGAATACGATTTCAAACCTGAGCCAGATTCTCCGGAAGCAGAGTTATATCAGGACTATTTACGGCCCAGAGATTGGTTGGCAGAGTAAATTGGTTGGCAGAAAATTAGGTAACAAGAGAGGGCGCTGGGCGCCCTCTTTTATTTAAATGTGCTTAGCTTGCCGTTGCTTAATCGAGCTTAAAGCAGCGTACTTGGTCGTCTAAAGTTCTAGCCAACTGCAATAGCTCTTCACTTACTTGTTTACTACCGTGCGCATCTTTTAACGAACGCTCCGCATTATCACGAATGGCCACCACGCTGCGGTTGATCTCTTCTGCGGCAAGATTCTGTTGCTCTGTAGCATCCGCGATTTGTACGTTTAGCTGGTTAATTTCGTGCATTTGGTTGGAAATATCTTTCAGTGCTTGGGCAACTTGTTTGACCTGCAATGCTCGGTCGTCTGCTTCTGCGCAAGAGGCGCTCATTGCTTTCACAGTATGCGCCGCTTCACTTTGTAATTTGTCTATAGTGCGTTTTATCTCATCCGTTGAATCATGAGTGCGAGTGGCAAGCGTGCGTACTTCGTCTGCCACGACCGCAAAACCACGCCCCGCTTCACCAGCACGGGCAGCCTCAATTGCCGCATTTAACGCCAATAAATTGGTTTGCTCGGCAATGCTACTGATCACTTCGAGTACCTTGCCCACTTCTAGCGTTTGGGTTTGTAATTGGCTTACTTGTGCCGCGGCATGGCGCACATCTTGAGCAAGCTGATTGATGCTTTGCTCAGTTGTGTGGGCGATTGCCATACTTTTTTCCGCCAGCTGGTTACTGGTGTCGGACTTTTCAGAAGCAAAATGGGTGGTGTTTTTCACCTCACTTGATGAGCACTCTAATTCATTAATGGCGGCGGCTACTGAGTCGGTACCTTGTTTTTGCTGCAGAATTGCTTGCTCTGTAGTATCCGCTGAGTTGTAAATGGTCTCCGCACTGCGGATCAATACTTTGGAGGATTGCGATACCTGTCCAATACTGGTTTTAAACGCTTCCATCATGATATTGAAGTTGTTGGCTAGGCGACCGAGTTCGTCGTCGGCACTATCGTTAATACGCAAACTCAGATCTTGCTCACTGGCCGCTAGGCGCATAGTTTTGCCCAGTGTTTTCAGTCGGACGATAAAAAGTTTACGAAATAGTACCCCCAGTACCACAAAAGCACTGGCAAAAATCGCGCTTAGTAACGCGGCGCTAATACCGGTATTTTGCTGCACGGTGGCATCAATATCGGCCAGTGAATAGCTGATCCGTACTACACCTAGTACTTCACCTTCAGTGGCTTGATGGCAGCCGATACAGTTGGTGCCTTTGTAGTTACTGCTGGCAATCATAGGTTTTAAATAAGTCATGATACGATCGGAGCCGCGTTGTTCGACTAACACCTGTTCCTTGCCTTGTAGCGCTAAGTGTTCACTGGCATTGCTCGGACTCTGATTACTGTTGCCTGGGCCGTATAATTTATTGACTTGTGGGCCGCGAATTATGTGCGCGTCAGTGATGTTAGGATGGTCGCGCAGTTTATTGCTGAGAATTTCGCGGTTTGCCATGGTGCCAGTGAGCATCATGGTATTAATGGAGTCAAAATAGTTATCGGCGAGTAGTTTGATATTGGTTTCTATGGTTTGTTGTGCCAAAGTTTGCTGTTGCCGCGAGTTTGACAAAATAGAGGCTACCAGCACCAGTACGCCTGTCACCGCTAATAAGAGATAAATTTTATATTGGATTGATTTCACACGCATCGCACATTCTCCGGTTTGGAGTGTGCATTATGCGTGAATCAGCATTACTGGTTCTTGACTTAGCGCAATAGTTAATCAGCCAAGCTTGTCAAAAGAGTAATACTTTACTCTTGATTTATCATGTGAGTTGCCAATTGGGCAAGACTTTGACGCAAGCCTTCTCGTAATAAAGGATTATCGATTTCTAAATCGAGCGCCCTGTTCATACAGTGCATCCATTGGTCGCGGAGTTCTTTATTGATCGTAAATGGCATGTGGCGCATGCGTAGGCGCGGGTGTCCGTATTTTTCCACAAACAAATCAGGTCCACCTAACCAGCCAGAAAGAAACTCATAAAACACTTGGCGAATTCTATCTAATGGCTGTGGGTGCATATTATACAAAGGCTTGGCGTATGGTTCGCTGGCCATCAGATCATAAAAACGGTCAGCTAATGCGCGTACCGCAGTATCTCCACCCATAATTTCGTAAGGGGTCTGTTGTGGAGTAGGAGCTTGAGGCTCTGGCACTTGTTGCGGATTGGCGCTTGCATCTTTAGACCAGATACGTTTAATTAACTGCTTCATGATATTTCGACTTAATTTAAGGCTAGTGATGGATAAATACGCGGTCTTTGGTAACCCAATTAAACACTCCAAATCACCCTGGATCCACCGGCAGTTTGCTGCTCAAACAGATCAGGACATGGAATACGAGGCGATTTTAGCACCAGTTGACGGTTTTGCTATAGCGCTACGTATTTTTGTTGCAGATGGTGGACGCGGTGCAAACGTCACATTGCCATTTAAGGAAGAGGCTTTTCAATTGGTTGAGGTGTTAACCGAGCGGGCGCGTCTCGCTGGTGCTGTTAATACCATTATGGTCACTGAGTCAGGGCAATTACTGGGTGATAACACTGATGGCGCTGGCTTAGTGGCTGATCTGAAACGTCATCAAGTTACGCTGGCTGGAAGTAAAGTGTTGTTACTAGGCGCTGGTGGGGCGGCTCGGGGGGCTATTTATCCATTATTTCAGGCAGGCGTAAGGGAGTTGTGGGTAGCTAACCGTACAGCAGCTAAAGCGGAACAGCTAGCAATGGAATTTGCACGTCATGGTAACATTATCGGCTGTGCGTTAGATGAAGTGCATGAGCAAGACTTTGATATCATTATTAACTCCACTTCTGCCAGTGTGAATAATGAAGCACCAGCGATAGATAGCTGCGTTTTTGCCAGTAGCAAATGCGCTTATGATATGTTTTATCAAACAGATGCTACTGCATTTTTGCGCTTTGCACAGCAACATAATCCTGAGCAGCAGTGTATTGATGGCTTGGGTATGCTAGTCGGACAAGCGGCGGAGGCATTTCAGTTATGGCGCCAAGCTACGCCACAAGTTGAATCAGTATTAGCTGCTTTGCGAGCGGGATAACGATGAACCAAGCAATTTTGTTTAACGATGATGCACGTTACGACGAGGAGTCAGGCACGCTACAGTTTACTGCAATGAGTATGGGGATGATGATCTCATGTGTAGTAAAGCTTGACGGATTTACGCAAAGTGCTGCTATAGAGCACTTTACGCAATATCGTTTTGACTATGAACAACAAGCCGAAGACCTAATTGCAGATGAGGAATTTACTGCTACTGGTCAAGTACTTCTTCAGCCTTGCAGATAGTCATTCTTAAGTTCGACATAATTCTGGGCTGAAATCGTTAAAAAGGCACGTTCATCTTCAGTTAGTGGGCGTGCTTGTTTCGCAGGACTCCCCACATACAAATATCCTGATTGTAACGTTTTATTGGGGGGCACTAGTGCACCTGCGCCAATAATGACATCATCTTCAACGATGACATTGTCCATCACGATAGCGCCCATGCCGACCAAAATGCGATTGCCGAGCGTGCAGCCATGTAGCATGACTTTATGGCCTACCGTAACATCGTCACCAATAATAAGCGGAAAACCCTGAGGGTGTTGTTTGCTGGCGCGCGTTAAATGCAGTACTGAGCCATCCTGCACATTGGTTCTTTTACCTATGCGTATGTAATTTACATCACCACGCGCAGCGACTAATGGCCAAATACTGCTGTTTGCACCAATTTGAATATCACCAACCAGCACGGCTGAGTCGTCGACATATACACTTGGGTCTAGTAGAGGAGATTTATCTTTATAGTTGCGCAAAGCCATTTGTGTTATTCCGTTGCAGTAATTTCAGATAATTCCAGTGTAGAGAGGTTAGAGTTAAAGCGCTAGTGGTGTGTGATTTGCGGTTAAAAGCTTATAAAATGCTCTACTTAAGTGTGATTTGGTTGTTTTTTATCCGAACGATCTGTTTTTCGTGTTTTTCCTTAAAAAAGCGCTTGCGCAATTTTTTCTACTCCCTATAATGCGACCCCACTGAGACGGACAACGGCGCTGCAAAGCAAAGTGCGAAGTTAAAGTTGAGTCGAGTAAAACTCAGGGTTGAAAATCAAAAAAGAATTTCAAAACTAAGTATTGACAATAAATGTGGATGACGTAAGATGCGCATCCCTACCGCGAAACGAATCGCGGCGAAC